>NZ_ADJN01000043.1:0-153656 GCF_000178095.1 Peptostreptococcus anaerobius 653-L
AAAAATTATGTTTTATATTTATAGCTTTACTTGACATAGATACTTCTCCAACCTCATTTACTCCGACCAGATAATAGTCCCTATTCATATTGTCATCATTGGCCTCTATAGTTGTATGGTCATTGACTATGTTCTTGGCTTCTAACCTATAGAATTTTTCTTTGGATTGTTTGTCTACACTATATATCCTATAGTTAACTGCTCCATTCATCTTTGCCCATTTGAACTCTATTGACCTGTCCTCGTGATTTATCTTATAATCCAATTTTTCAGGAGCCTTTTCTTGAAAACCAGACCTATTACTTGAGTCAATTACAAGAGTATTTGACTTTCTTGTCATATTATCACCTGAAATACCTACCAAATACAACTCATACTTGTATGACTTGTCTTCACCTAGGTCAAGGTACTTGTTGATAGATATTCTATTTTTAGGAATTGCCTTAAAAGAGTCTGTCTTGATAATATCCTGTAACTCAAAGTCACCGTCACCCTTTTTTATATACATCCTATAGGACTTGATCCTCTTGTTGTGGTCCCAACCAAGCTCTAGCTTTAACTTGTCCTTGTCTATCTTAGAACTGTAATTTAAATTTTGAACATCTAAGTTCTCAAATTTTTTCTCTGTTACATGGACAAATGTAGAGTCCGATTTTCTTCCTGACCTTACCTTTAGCTTGTAAATACCGGGTCTATTGGCTTGTATATTACCATTTTTATCGACGACTATTCCATATTGTTTTTCAAGACCGCTGTCACCATACTGTGTTACAAGGTTACTATCCCATCTTTCATCATCTGAGTTTTTGTCTACCCTATAGTTTATTACTGACCTAGATCCTTGTGGACTAACCTTTATATTAGCACTAGCGTGACCTGTCTGGCCTTCCTCAATGTTTATTGACTTAGGTAGTTCTAATTCGTCAACCCTAGGCAATATCTTGATATTGGATTGGATTTCCTGCCTACCATACCTAGCTATTAGCCTAGTTTCACCTACACCAACAGCAGATATCTGGTCACCATCTATTTTCAAAATATTAGGTTGCGTTGATGAGTAGGTTAATTTATAGCCCTTTTCAAGCTTCTTATACTTTTCAATATCGACCTTTGAGTTTACCCTAGTAGAGTCACCATAGTATTCTAGTGGGCTTTCAAGGGCGATTTCCATATTGGATATCTTGGGGTCAACAACCATTATTGCAACTTTTCTAAGCACCCTATTCTTGTTTAGAATCCCTATTGATGAATACCCCTTTTTAAGAGCAGTCAGCTGGTTACCTTCTACCTTTAGGATATTATTTTGGTCGAGAACTGCGACCATCAACTTTGGCTTTTTAGAAAAGTTTGGGACTACTATATAGTCACCCATGGATATATTTACCCTATCTCCAACCTTGATTACATACTTATTTATATTAGTGATAAAGGTTCCTCCGTTTATATGGATGTCTAGCCCCTTCACCATGGGGTTGATATATCCGTATACCAGTCCAAAGTATAGTCCTAGTATAACAAGAGGAGCCGCCAAAATCATTATTAACTTTTTCTTCATTTTACAACTCCTCTAAGCCTATCTTATTAATTTACAGCTACTTCGTCTATAAAGTATCTCTTGTACCATACAAGGAATACAAGAATTGTGTATATCTTTCTAGCATTATTGATAGTGCCATTGTAGTGATCATCTAAAAGCTTATTTATCTTTTCCTTGTCAAAGAACTGGTCTACATAGTCAGCTGTAAAGTATTCCTTCACAAAATTGTAGTGCTTTTCTTCTGTGAACCATATCCTAATAGGAACTGGGAATCCCTTCTTCTTTCTCTTAAACCACTCTTCTGGTAGTTTCTCCTGGGCTGCCCTTCTTAGGACATACTTAGTAGTTCCATTCGTTATCTTCTGGTCAGATCCTATCTTTTCTCCAACCTTCATAACCTCCTTGTCTAGGAAAGGTACTCTTAGCTCTAGAGAGTGGGCCATACTCATCTTGTCTGCCTTTTGAAGTATATCTCCCTCCATAAATAACTTGATATCAAGCATCTGCTTTTTAGTGACATCATCCTTGCCCTTTACAAGATCGTATACTTCCTTAGTTATATCTCTTACACTTCTAGAATTCTTGAACCTATCTGTTACTATGTCCATAGCTTCGTCTTCTTCAAATATCAAGGCTTCACCTATAAATGTCTCCTCAACTGGTCTACCAGCCCTAAGCAATGTTGTCTTACCGTGGAACTCTGGTAGGTGCTTGGCAATAGCAGCAGCTTGCTTTAGGATAAATCCTGGCAACTGTCTTAGCTTTCTCTGACCTGCATCTATATCATACCACTCATAACCACCAAATATTTCATCTGCCCCTTCACCTGATAGGACAACTGTTACTCCATTGTCTCTTACAAGCTTTGATAGGAAGTATAGTGGTAGTGTTGATGGATTTGACTGAGGTTCATCCATATGGTACTGAATCTCTGAAAGCTTACCTAGACAGTCATCTCCTGTTATAGTCCTTCTTACATTTTCTATACCTAGTATTTTTGATAGGTCAGCAGCTAGAGTTGATTCGTCAAACTTCTCCTGCTCAAAACCTATTGAGAATGTCTTGTCAGGCATCAAGCAAGATGTTATATATGATGAGTCTATACCACCAGACAAGAATGATCCAAACTCAACATCTGCATGCTTGTGTAATCTTACAGAATCATCTACTACATCTTGGATTCTCTTTATATTTTCTTCTATTGTATTTTTTTCGTCATTGAAATTCACTTCCCAGTATTTTTCAATCTTCATTTCACCATTCTGGTAAGTGAAATAGTGACCAGGTCTCAACCTTTTTACACCCTTGAAGAATGTCTCATCAGGCTGAGAAGAATACTGGAATGTAAGATATGGCTTTAGGGCCTTTTCATTGACTTCCTTTTTAAATTCTGGATGCTCTAAGAATGACTTGATTTCTGATCCTATCATCATAGATTTTTGTCCATTCACTTCATACTGGTAGTAGTAGTATGGCTTGATGCCGAATATGTCCCTTGCACCAAACGCCTTTTTCTCTACCTTATCCCATATACAGAAGGCATACATACCCCTAAGCTTGTTTACAATGTCAGTTCCATATTCTGTATAACCATGTATCAATACCTCAGAGTCTGTGTCAGACTTAAATACATATCCCTTATCTAATAGGTCCTTTTTGATATCCATATAGTTGTATATCTCACCGTTGAATACCAAGACCTTTGTTCCATCTGCACTGTACATAGGCTGGCTACCTGCCTCAGATAGGTCAATAATACTAAGCCTCCTAAATCCAAGACCACAGCTATCATCAGTATATAGGTCCCCCATATCAGGACCCCTGTGTATGATCCTGTCCATCATCTTTTTAATTACAATATCTTTATTACTCGTGTTATCGAAATAACCTACTATTCCACACATAATATCTCCTTTTTGATTCCACTTTATATTTTAGTCACTTTACAAAAAAAGGAACATACCCTGACGAATATGCCCCTTGGATATCCTTAACAAATAAGGCTTTTACCCTTCATATGTACCAAATCCTTAAGACTTAAGGCATTATATGTACATTATCATCATATCACATATGACAATAGTAGTCAATATTTTAACCTAGTGTTTGTTGTACTTCCTCATTTTTTCAAGTCCTAGGTTATATAGGACTGCAACTATAATAAACAAGATCACATAATATATCACAGCCTTAGTTATTGAACCGGAAAAATAGTCCATTAGGCCTCCTTGGTTGTCCTTAATCCAGGCATCAATACCTATAACACCGACCTCAAACATCAGGGTATTTTTTACCCTATTTTTATCTAATTTCATATAAATGCCTCCAAATATAGTATTATATTCAAAAAATCCGAGTAAATAAAGTCATCTATTTACCCGGATATATATTCATCATATTTTGCTATCTAAAAGTAGCTAGGTCCTACTTCTTTATAGCCTTTATAGATAGGTTAATCCTATCCTTGTTGTCGATTTCTGTAACAAGTACGTCTACAACGTCACCTATTGACAATACGTCTTCTACCTTTTCAACTCTCTTGTTTGATATCTGAGATATGTGAAGTAGTCCCTGCTTGCCTGGTAGGATCTCAATAAAGGCACCGAAACTTTCTATTCTAGTTACTGTTCCCTTGTATATCTTGCCTGGTTCTGCTTCTGCTACTATGTCTTCTATCATAGAGATTGCCTTGTTGATCATTTCCTGTTCAACGCCTACTACGAATACCTCACCAGTCTGCTCTATGTCGATCTTGATACCA
The DNA here is from genome assembly GCF_000178095.1 of Peptostreptococcus anaerobius 653-L. Lineage (NCBI taxonomy): Bacteria > Bacillati > Bacillota > Clostridia > Peptostreptococcales > Peptostreptococcaceae > Peptostreptococcus > Peptostreptococcus anaerobius. Next base: position 4,299 of record NZ_ADJN01000043.1, read on the forward strand.
GTTTCATCTATAATCTTGTTGATCATCTTTCCACCAGGTCCTATTACGTCTCTGATCTTGTCTGGATTTATCTGCATCTTCACAATCTTTGGAGCGTATGGAGAAAGCTCTGGCTTAGGTTCAGTTATAACCTTCTTCATTTCGCCAAGTATATGCATTCTACCTGCCTTAGCCTGCTTAAGAGCCTGTCTAAGAACCTGTTCATCTATACCTGCAATCTTTATATCCATCTGTATAGCTGTTACACCATGTTCAGTACCAGCTACCTTAAAGTCCATATCTCCTAGGTGGTCTTCCATACCCTGGATATCTGATAAGACAGCTACCTTGTCATGGTGCTTGATTAGACCCATGGCAATACCAGCTACCATGTCCTTGATAGGTACACCAGCATCTAGTAGAGAAAGTGTAGATGCACAAACAGATGCCTGTGATGTTGAACCATTTGAGCTAAGTACTTCAGACACTAGTCTAATAGCATATGGGAAGTCATCCTGTGAAGGGATAACTGGCACAAGGGCTCTCTCAGCTAGGGCACCGTGACCTATTTCTCTTCTACCTGGACCCCTTGAAGGTCTAGTCTCACCAACTGAATAAGCTGGGAAGTTGTAGTGGTGCATATATCTCTTGTTGTCTTCTTCATCTAATCCATCTAACTTCTGACCATCTCCTAATGCTCCTAGTGTAGTAACATTAAGAACCTGAGTCTGACCTCTTGTAAATATTGCAGAACCATGAGTTCTTGGTATTAGGCCAGTTTCACACCATATTGGTCTTATTTCATCTAGGGCTCTATTGTCAGGTCTAACATTTTCGTCAACTATTAGACTTCTTACTTCGTCCTTGATAATGTCGTGTAGTACTTCTTCTATATCTCCAGCTACTTCTTCAAATTCTTCTAGTTCTTTTTCAAAGTACTCAAGAGTTTCAGCACTTACAGCATCCATCTTTTCAGTTCTTTCCATCTTTTCTACTGTCTTAACAGCAGCTCTCATCTTTTCCCTAGCAAAAGCATCAACCTTTGATCTTAGGTCTTCATCAGGTAAATGTAGCTTTATTTCACACTTTTCCTTACCTACTGCTGCAACGATTTCTTCTATAAAGGCAACTATCTTCTTAATTTCTTCGTGGGCAAAAAGTATTGCATTTAGAACTATTTCATCATCTATTTCTTCAGCACCAGCTTCAACCATCATGATTGCATCCTTAGTACCAGATACTACTAGGTGAAGAGTAGATACCTCTCTTTGCTCTTGTGTTGGGTTGACAACGAACTCACCATCAACTAGACCAATCAATACAGAACCTGTTGGACCGTTAAAAGGTATATCAGATATTGATAGGGCTATTGATGAACCTATCATAGCTACTATATCAGGTGTACAGTCCTGGTCTACAGACAATACTGTAGCAACAACCTGCACATCATTCCTGAATCCTTCTGGGAAAAGAGGTCTAATAGGTCTATCTATCAGTCTTGATGTTAGAACAGCCTTTTCAGATGCCTTACCCTCTCTCTTCAAAAATCCTCCAGGTATCTTACCTACAGAGTATAGCTTTTCTTCAAAATCTACACTTAGTGGGAAAAAGTCTATACCATCTCTTGGTTCTGCTGACTTTGTAGCATTTACCATCAACATAGTATCACCATATCTCATGATACAGTTACCATTTGTCATTTCACATATTTTGCCTACTTCAACAGATAGCTTTCTACCAGCTAATTCTGTTTCAAAAATTCTATGTTCGAACATAGTTTCCTCCTTAAACTTCCTTTGTATTTCTTGATTAACCATCAATTAAAATCTTATTATTTATCAAAAACCAATAACTACCTAGAAAAACTTACAGCTATTATATCTGGACCAGTATGTGAACAAACACAAACTCCACCCTTGGATATCAATACTTTTTTAACCTTGTCCTTTAGCTTGTTTTCTACCTCGGTAGCTAGCTTGACAAAGTCTTCCATATTGCAACCATGGCCAACAGTAAGGGTTATCTTTGACAGGTCCTTGTTTCTTTCTATTACCTTATCAATCAGATAGGCAATCATCTTCTTGCTACCTCTTACTTTTCCATCTATACTTATTTCACCCTTTTCCATCTTAAAAATAGGTCTAATACTCAACATATTTCCAATTACAGCTGCAGCCATTGTAACCCTACCACTCTTCTTAAGGTAGTCAAGGTTGGCTGGTGCAAAGTAAACAACAGCACTATCTCTTACATCTTCAAGATTCTTTAGTATCTCCTCTACTGATAGACCTTCTTCAATCATATCGCAAGCCCTTATTACAGACTGGCCAGCTCCTAGAGATAGGTTTTCAGTATCAAAAATATGTACTTCACCATCAGTATCGTTCTTAGCAAGGACAGCAGACTGGTAAGTCCCACTCTTTGTTGACGCTCCATTTATACATATTACTTTCTTACCTTCAGCTAGGGCCCTATCAAAGGCATCCTTAAATTGAACATACGTGGCCTGAGAAGTCTTTGGTATTTCCTTTGACTCCATTGCCATCTTGTAAAACTCTTCCTTAGTTATGTCAACTCCATCCTTGTATTCCTTACCATCCATTATCAATGTAAGGGGTACCATTTCAAGATAGTCCTTTGCCATTATCTCATCTGGAATATCACAAAGACTATCACATATTAATTTTATATCCAAGGTAATACCTCCCACGTTCATTATTCTCTAATATATCTATTATACATCATATTGACCTATAAGTATACTATTATGTTTGTCATTACAGTGGTTGAGTACAAAGCAAAATGGCCTGACCTCAATAGTCAGACCATTTTTAAGATATCTTGATAATCTTTTTAAATTATTTTCTAAGACCAAGTCTAGCTATAAGAGCTCTGTATCCTTCAAGATCGTTCTTCTTTAGGTAAGCTAGTAGATTTCTTCTTCTACCAACCATCTTCAGTAGACCTCTCCTTGAGTGGTGGTCCTTCTTATGTTCCTTTAAATGTTCGTTAAGGTAGTTGATTCTAGCTGTTAATAGAGCTATCTGTACTTCTGGAGAACCTGTATCTCCTTCTTTTCTACCAAAATCCTTGATTATCTGTTCCTTGTTTATCATTGTGTTCCTCCTAAAAATTTTAAAATCGCCTATAGCTAAGCATCGAGTGGAGACTCAAAAGCCGAGCCAAGGTTTAACCTCAATTAGTATAACATAAAATACTAACAATAGCAAATACTTTTGTGAATTATCTCAGACTTTCACTAGAATCTAGGACAGCCTTGACCAATAGCCTGTAGGTATTCGTTGGATAAGGATGACAAGACATAAGTATCAATCTTGTTTTGTCCTCCTGCTTATCAAACTTGGACCAATCCGTAGGCTCAATTATTTCTTTATTTTCTACTCTGTACTTGAGTATCTCTTCATGAGTTGTGATAAGTATTTCATCACCAGGATCTAAACGGTCAATGTGTAAGAATGTATCTTCGCCATTGTATCCACCTCTATGACCTGCTAGTACAGTGACCGTATTTTTGTCTTTACTTAGGTGATCAGTTTCTTCCAAAATGCCTACACCAGCTCTTAGGGCTAGATTACTCGTGTTATCAAAAATCGGCAATACCAGGTTGATTTTTTTTATCTCAATATAGGCTATTGCATTCTTAAGCATTTGTTTTTGTGCAGACTGGTTAAGACCTGATTTTTGAGGTTTTTCCAAATTTTTGCCTATTCTTTTAGACTTGTCGCTTGGCTTCTTAGTATTTTTTGTACTCGGTTTATTACCAGCCAATCCATTTTTTATAAACTCTTCTTTGGCACTTTCAATAGCATTTTTCCTCATTACGACCCTAAAATGACTATAGGACATATATACTAGTGAAGAAATTACAAGGATGATACCGATCAACTGAATGACCGATATCCCCCTTAGATTTTTAGATTTTCTACTTGCTCTTGACATGAATCTTCCTTTTTCTTCCTAGTATAATCATGGCTACACCAAGAGCAAACATAGAACCTGCGTATACACTTGGGTTTACTCCATCACCTGTTGCTGTTAGAGTCTTAGTTCCGTGTGAAGAGCCACCAGTTGATTCATATGATGGTTTATATGATTGACCTCGTCCTGTTCCTCCTGGTTGACCTTGTCCTGTTTCACCTGACTGTCTTCCTGAACCTGTGTCCTTGTCATCGGTAACAACCAATACACCATCCTTGAATTCAGCATTGCCACTTGTAAGTGAAGACAGTATAGTTACTTTTCCGTCTTTGTCTATAACAAATTCAAAATCTGTTACAACCTTTAGTCCCTTTGGAGCCGCTTCTTCATGGAATGTATACTTCTTGCCTACTTCAAGACCTCTAACAGTATGGTCAAGGTCTTTTTCTGTTGTCCACTTGTCAACTTCTTTTCTGAACTTGCCTACACCCTCGTATATAACGATCTTAGCTCCTACAACACGAACAAGAGATACATTGTCATTTCCTAGAGTTACTTTTCTTACTACTAGGTCTTTATTATGAGTAGTCTCGTTGTTTGAGCCACCATTATTGTTTGAACCTCCTGGATTTGTAGTACCAGATTTTGAAACTATAATTGTCTGAGCCTTATCAGTATTATCTTTATGTTCGATTACATTAGCTACTGGCTTACCATCTTGTCCTATCTTTAGTAGCTTGTTTGATGTTGCCTTTTCATAGACTACATACTTATGATTTTCCTTCAGTTCTACATTTGGGAACTTAACTTCCCAAGTTCCCTTGCCTGTATCATTTACTGTCACGATTTTTACTACTGGCTCTCCTACTTGTTCTGGATTATTAACATCCGTAATGTCCATTAGTTTTCCTTCTAGGCTATAGTTTTCACCTGGCTGTAGGTTTTCGTAAGTTACTGTATCTACTACTTCTAGCTTGTCCTTGACTTCTTCTGGCTTTAGGGCTAGTTCTTTGTCACTTCTTGCCTTCTTGTCGCCAATGCCTACAGTGGTTTTTAGAGTTCCATCTTCTGCATCATCTACTACAACTAACTTACACTACTTCAACCTTGCCATTTTCGTCTACCTTGAATGTTACATCGTTAACTGCCTTGTAGCCCTTTGGAGCTGCTTCTTCATGGAAGACATATGTTCCTGGCTTTAACTCGATTTCTTTTGCAGTTTCTGTCGATGTCCACTTTAGGTCACCTGCTACTCCATCTATTTTTCCCTTTGCTAACTGGTCACCTGATTCATTTCTAATTTCTATCTTGGCATCTTTTAGCTCTGTTCCGCCTATCTTTACCTTGCTTATTACTACCTTCTTGTAGTCTATAGCATCTGTTACAACAAGTTTTCCTTCTTCTATCTTTACTTCACCTGTTGTACTTGTTTTTTCTAGCTTTACTGCTCCCTTTTCATCTACTGTAAATACGAAATCTGTTACTGCCTTTAAGCCCGTAGGTGCTGTTTCTTCGTGGAATGTATACTTCTTTCCTACTTCTAGGTTTGGTATTGTGTGATCTTTTCCGTCTGTTTTCCAACTATGGATTGGATTTCCTTCTGCCTTTTCTCCTTCAAATATCTGGATACTAGCTCCTACAACTCCCACTGTTTTTGTTTCGTCATCTGATAGGGATACCTTACTTACAACAACTTCTTGCTTTTTGGCTTTCGCCTTATCCGTAATTATTAACTTATCATCTTTAGCCGTCACTGTTGCCGGTGTCTTATCTTCATTTTGTCCCTTAAATCCGTCGACTAGACTTACATTCCCCGACTCATCTACTTTAAATTTAAGCTCTGTTACCTTTTGGTATCCTTCTGGTGCGGCTTCTTCGTAGAATGTGTATGTTCCTGGCCTTATCTCGATTTCTTTTGCAGTTTCTGTCGATGTCCACTTTAGGTCACCTGCTTCTCCGTCTATTTTTCCCTTTGCTAACTGGTCACCTGATTCATTTCTAATTTCTATCTTGGCATCCTTTAGCTCTGTTCCGCCTATATTTACCTTTGATATAGTTATATTCTTTTCAGTATCAACTTTTTTATAAGTATTAGTCACTGTAAATAGCTTTGCCGTAGCATTTGCCACCTCAATAATTTTAGTATCTTCTTTTGAATAACCATTTTCTTTATCTTCCCATGGATTACCCTTATCATCTACTTCTTTAACTTTAAAAACAAAATTCTTTTTAGTTAATTCTTCGTTAACATAAACATTATTCCAAGCAACTGATGGCGTCATTTCATTTAGCTTGACTGGATTTTTTAATTTCCCTCCTACTAAATCTCTGTCAATAACCTTACTTTCATCTCCATCAACTACTTTCCATAGCTCGAAATACACCGGCTTTTTAGACTTTTTATTTAGATCTGACCACGTCTTGTTAACTTGTATTCTATGGATATGAGCCTCATTTTGGACTTTTGGTTCCTCTGTTTCTACTTTTTTCTTATTTACCAGATAAATTTCATTTTTTTCATTCCCATTGCCAGTAATAACTGTATCTCTACCTTCCGTCCATTCAAAGCCTTCTGGAATATCTAATTCCTCGACTGTATACTTAAACTTTTCATTTTCAAGATTTTCTTTTCCAGGATGGTATACTGGAAGGTTTTTAAATTCATATGTCCACTTATTATTTTCAAATAATAATATAGGCTTTATAATATTACCAGATGCATCAAGAGCAACATCACCATCAGCCTTTAATTTGATATTGACAGTCAAGAAGTTAGTATCATTATATTTCCCTCCATTTTCATCTTGCCACTTTTTTGACACTTGGATGGACATAACCGGAATCTTTTTATTTGTCATAACTATTTCTGTTACACCATTTACTTTACCATCTTCTCCAACAATAAAGGTTTTAGGTTCTGCCTTTCTATACCCTTCTGGAGGTGACACTTCTGATAATGTGTATCTTCCTGGTTGAAGATAAAAAGTTCTCGGATTGCTTAATTTATTATTTTCTGTCGTATCAGTTTTCCACCTGTAAATTATATTCTTCTCAGATTTTAGTTCAAGGGTAGCACCTGCTAGAAGTGCATTGCCTTCTTCATCAACCTTTTTCACCTTAATATTATATTTTTTAACATCAGGAGAACCTTTTTTATCAACAAGGTCCGTTCCAAGTAGATTCTGATATGGAAGTGCATTATCTTTTTGTCCCCTGTCTGGCATATACAAGTCCAGAGTTTGAGCTCCTGTATACTCATTTAAAGTCAACCCAAGCCCATGATCATCTTTACCTATTAGGAACCTATATAATCTCAATACTTTTGTTGTTATTGATTTTCCAATTCTATCGTCATTCAATTCAAACTCTTTTACACTATCTGTGTAATACCAGATTGCTTTTTGAGTAGCAGCATATATTTCTACATCTGAAACAGTATCATCATATGCAGTCTTATATGCATCTTTAATTTCTTCTACCCTGTTTCCATCATTTTCTCTATAGCCATTATAAATCACCTTAAGTACGGCACTTACTAGCTCACCATTATTCTTTAATCTTTTCTCATCTGCAAGATCTACAAATTTGTTATTAATACCTCCGTTTATCTTAGTGTACGTTGGCATTGGATCTGTTAAATCTCCAAAGTTTGGAGTTGAATCATACACATCAACTATAGACTTCTTAGCATTAAAACAGTATGCTGGCATGCCTTTATTTGCATCATTATCATTGTTTTTCTTAATATAGATTACATCATTTGCTACACCACCTTCATCCCCTTTAGGCTCATAAAGCTTATTATTAATAGAATAAGCCTTATATGCACCTACAACCCCATAATCATTTTCTGTTTGCTCTGCTATAATATTCATAGGAATTGCTTGTAATATTGTAGCAATAGCTAACAGCAGCGTTAGTAATTTTCTCCTCATTCTTTTTCCTCCTTTTCATATTTTTAGAACTTTCAGTAAATTATTGAGAACTATACACAAAATACACGATATTTTCACTGATTGTCATCATTATATCACACATTTTAAAAAAACTCTATCACAATTAGAAAATTGACAAGATTTGCTATTACATTACCAACTCTTAAAAATACTCTTAATATATATATCGAGCTACAACAAGAATCAGCACAACACCACTGCCGTACTGCACATCATCAAATATTTAATTATGTTTCACACTAGTACTATATAATATCACTATACTTATTTCTCACATATTCTTCATCAGCCTTCAGCTGGTCTGTAAGTTCTTCAATCGTCTCAAACTTTATCATAGGTCTCATAAGCTCCACAAACTCCACCCTAATATCTTTGCCATATATATCCTGATCAAAGTCTAGTATATATGTCTCAACTGTAGTCTTGTCTCCATTTACTGTTGGGTTGTTGCCAATACTTGTGGCTCCCTTATACTTCTTTGCGTCTATCTCAACAAGTGTCGCATACACACCATCTGCTGGTATGACTAGACCTCTGTCATAGTCTATATTGGCTGTAGGATACCCTATCTTGCTACCTATCTGCCTGCCCTTTATTACAACTCCATCTATAGAATATAACCTATCCAACATAAAGGCAACTGATGTAACATTTCCCTCTATTATATTTGCTCTAATATCTGTAGAACTGACCCTAGTCCCATTTAAGAGTATCGGTGCAACTATCTCTAGTTCAAATCCAAACTCATCCTTGACACTTTCAAGATAGGCTGGATTACCTTCTCTGTTCTTGGCAAAAGAGAAGTCATGACCAACTATCAGCTTCCTCATGTTGAGTTTGCCAAGTAGGATTTTTTTCACATAGTCTTCTGCTGAGATACTTGTCATATCTGAGTTAAACTCAATATTGACACATATATCTACACCCATACTCTCGATAATCCTCAGCTTCTCTTCTATAGTGATAATATTCTTCACTGAACCAGGAATAAAGTAGTTGACTGGGTGGTTTGAAAATGTAAACACTACACTCTTTAAACCATTCATCCTTGCATAATCAACAGTTTTTGATATTAGTGTCTGGTGCCCCCTATGGACACCGTCAAAATTTCCTATAGTAATACAGGTCTTATCTGTAATATTTATTTCATCTAACCTACTAAAAACAATCATTCATTCACCTACTATAATTTAAATATTTTTACTAATTAACATTATAAGCTATTTATTTTACTTACTATAATTATAACCTAAATATCTTTTCACTCTTTATCATCAATGCATCATTGTGGTAGCTCAATTTTCCAATACCGATAAATCCATCTCTGTCATATACCCTTACATCTAGTTCAAAGTTTTCTTTATCTGCTTGTTTAGCTTCGATGTTTGTTTTTGCCCCAGTACTAGTGTCTATGTACTTCTTGTAGTCTCCATCTATAAACCTACGTTCTTCAATCATACCACCATTAGAATAGTACTTAGAGGCATTGTCTTTTATTTTTAAAAATGGAAAATCTGCCAACACATCTTCAACACTATACGAATGGTCAATCAGACTTCCTTCATCCCTAAACTTCTCCAATTCTTCTAGACTAATCGAATCATCTAAGGTAAATATGCCGCTTCTCGTCCTAGTCAAGCTAGACATATGACCACCTACACCTAGTATTTGGCCTACATCGTGACATACACTCCTTACATAAGTACCCTTGGAGCAGTCTATTTCAAACAATATTTTAGGAATATCTAATGATTTTATATCTATCTTTTTGATCTTTATAGGTCTTGGTTTTAGGACTATCTCATCTGCCCTTCCACGTCTTACGAGATCACACATCTTCTTACCCTTAACCTTTAGGGCAGAATACTTAGGTGGGTATTGGTCAATATCCCCAACCTGACTCATAAGAGCATCTACTACCTGCTCGTCAGTTAGGTCAGATAGGTCTTTTTCAAAGACCACTTCTCCAGAAGAATCATAGGTGTCAGTCTCAACACCTAATGTAAGCTCACACTCATAGGCCTTGTCCTTGTTCAAAATCAAGTCACATACCTTTGTTGCCCTTCCCACACATATTGGCAATACACCAACAGCATCTGGATCAAGGGTACCCGTATGACCCACTTTTTTAGTACCAAGTATTTTTCTCACCTTGTAGACAACATCATGAGATGTCATACCAGGTGGTTTCTTTATATTAAAAATCCTATCCATTATATCCTCACTTTTAATTATATATTTATTACTCTATGTATGTGTATCTATATATTATTTATACATCTATATTATATATATCTCTAAATATATGTACTTATATATATTTGCCTAACTATATAAACTTTACAGCTTCTTGTCTTAACATATCCCTAGCCTCGTCAAGACTCTTGTCTCTGATGGTCAGACCTGATGCCCTAACATGGCCACCACCACCAAATACCTGGGCAAGTTTTGTACAATCCACATAAGACTTCGAACGCAGACTGACCTTTATCTCACCTATCTCCTTCTCCTTGATAAATATACCTAGCTCTACACCATCTATATCCCTTGTATACGGAGTGATAGCATCTATATCGTCATAGTTTATATTATTTTCATCTAGCATTTTTTTGCTCACTGTTGCAAGAGATATTTTTCCTTCTATGATCTCCATATTGTCCAATACTTGGCCAAGTACCTTGTAGTAGGCTAGAGACTTACTCTGAAAAATCTTTTCTATCACAAGATTTTTATCTGCGCCTCTAGTTACTAGGTCAGCAGCCATCAGATATGAGGATGGTTCTGTATTGGAATACTGAAAATTACCAGTGTCTGTAACAAGACCAGTATATAGACAAGTTGCTATATCATAGTCTATTATATCTTCGAACCTGTCTTCGTATGTCTTTATAATATTGTAAACCAACTCACAAGTAGAAGACGCCCTTGTGTCTATGTATTTTATAAATCCATAGTCGCCATTTGTGTGATGATGATCTATGCAAATTATACCATCAGATGTTTCAAGTAGGTCCTTATCCATGCAAATTCTCTCATATGAACCAGAATCCTGAGCGATTACCTTGTATCCTGCTAGACTTTTTATATTAGATGACTTGCTCTTATCTATATCTACCTTATCATACAAAAACTCTAGGTCACTTGGATATGGATCATCCAATATATATACGACTTGCTTGCCTAGTTTTTTCAAAAAACCACACATGGCTCTTGACGAACCAATGTTGTCACCGTCTGGATTTATGTGGGATGTAACTACAAATTTATCATTTGCTATTATGTAATCGATTATTTCATTTATTATCTTTAGGAATTCCTTTGATAGACTCCTGTTAATTATCTGTGACATTTGTACCTCCATATTTTAATACCATCTTATATTATATCATGATTCTATAGATGAATACGAATATTTTAATATTCAATCAGAAAAATGAGACAAATTTGATTTACTGAATCAAAAATAAAAGGCCGTAAGCTTAGAATACCAAACCTACGACCAATCTATTTATATCTTATTATTCTTCGTCCTTGTTGACGCTCTTGATCAACTCATCCATATACATACCTCTTTCAATAGAGTCGTCGATCTTAAATATGATCTCTGGAGCATATCTTAGCTTGACCTGTCTACCTACTTCTCTTCTGATGTATCCTCTGGCTGAGTTTAGACCTTCTAGTGACTCTTCCTTGTCGCCACCTAGTATACTGATGTATACAAAGGCATACCTAAGGTCGTTTGTAACCTCTACATCAGTTACGCTGATCATAGATGTTATCCTAGGGTCTTTTATACCATTTATCAGCATGACGCTGATTGCTTTTTTTACTTCTTCACTGATTCTTCTAATCCTGTTTGAAGCCATGTTATACCTCGTCTTTCTGAGGCTAGTCTATAGTTCTTTCTACTTCCTTAACTATATATGCCTCAACTATATCTCCTACCTTGATATCATTGTAGTTTACAAAGCTTAGCCCACATTCATATCCATGTGACACTTCCTTGACATCATCCTTAAATCTCTTAAGGGCAGCTAGTTCACCTTCGTGGATTATGATACCATCTCTTACTATTCTAACCTTAGAGTTTCTGATGATCTTACCACTTAGGACATAACAACCTGCTACTGTACCTACTCCTGATATCTTGTATATTTCTCTTATTTCTACCTTACCTGTATCTTCATCAACTAGGTCTGGATCTAGCATACCTGACATGGCAGCCTTCATATCCTCTATAGCCTTGTAGATGATTGTGTATGTTCTGATATCTACAGATTCCTTTTCTGCTAGCTGTTCTGAACCAGACACTGGTCTAACGTTGAATCCTATGATTATGGCATTAGATGCAGATGCTAGTAGGACGTCTGATTCTGTTATAGCACCAACACCACCATGGATTACGTTGATTGCTACTTCATCATTAGATAGCTTTTCTAGCGACTGCTTTACAGCCTGGACAGAACCCTGTACGTCTGCCTTGATTACTATGTTTAGGTCTTTTACCTTACCTTCTGACATCTGGGCAAATAGGTCATCTAGTGATACCTTAGAAGATGCCTTTAGCATTTCTTCTCTCTGGATAGCCTGTCTCTTCTCTGCTATAGTTCTAGCAGCCTTGTCATTAGGTACAGATACAAACTGGTCTCCACCCTGTGGTACTTCTGATAGTCCTAGAATTTCTACTGCTGTAGACGGACCTGCCTGCTTTACTCTCTTACCCTTGTAGTTGATCATGGCTCTTACCTTACCAGATGCTACACCGGCTACTATTGGGTCACCTACTCTTAGGGTACCACCCTGGACTAGGATAGTCGCTACTGGACCCCTACCCTTGTCTAGTTCTGCCTCTATTACTGTACCAACAGCCCTCTTGTCTGGGTTGGCCTTTAGCTCTTCTACTTCTGCAACTAGTAGTACCATCTCTAGTAGAGTCTCTATGTTAATTCTCTTCTTGGCTGATAGTTCTACTGATATTACATCTCCACCCCAGTCTTCTACTAGAAGTCCCTGTTCAGATAGCTCCTGCTTTACTCTTTCTGGGTTGGCTCCTGGCTTGTCTATCTTATTGATAGCAACGATTAGGGGAACACTTGCTGCCTTGGCATGGTTGATAGCCTCTATTGTCTGTGGCATGATACCGTCATCGGCTGCAACCACTAGGATAGCTATGTCTGTTACCTGGGCTCCTCTGGCTCTCATTGAAGTGAAGGCCTCATGTCCTGGTGTATCTAGGAAAACTATCTTCTGGCCATTTATCTTTACTTCTGAAGCACCTATATGCTGAGTGATACCACCTGCTTCTCCTGATGTTACATCAGTGTCCCTGATAGCATCTAGTAGGGATGTCTTACCGTGGTCAACGTGTCCCATTACTGTTACTACTGGTGGTCTAGGCTTTAGGTCCTTTTCTAGGTCCTCTTCTATATCCATTAGAGCTTCAATCTCTAGTTCTTCTATTTCTGAGCTATCCTTCTTCATTAGGGTAAAACCATACTCGCTGCATATAAGTGATGCAATATCAAAGCTGACTTCCTGGTTGATTGTAGCCATAGTACCCATCTTCATCAATTTCATGATGATTTCTGATGCTGGCTTGTCCATCTCTGTAGCTAGGTCCTGTACAGTTATCTTGCTGTCAACCTCTACCACATTTCCCTTTGCTTCACGAATTTCTTCGTTTAGCATCTCAACTAGTAAAGTTAAGTTTTCTCCTTCTACATGTCCGTTTTCTGTTGTTTCAATACCAAAGTCGTTAATCTTAGACATAAGTTCTTTTTCGCTCATGTTATAATCTTCGGCTATATGTTTTATGCTTGTTGTAGACATAAAATACACCTCCTTAAAATTGCCCTCTTAGACCTCTTCTACTAGTCTTAGTATCTGGTCTGCAAAATTTTTATTCTTAATTCCCAATACAGCTCTCGGGCTCTTTCCAATTGCCAATCCTAGCTTGTCTTTTGTCCCAAGCTTGATGTAGGCAATATTTCTAAAACTGCATTTATCCGAAAAAAGTTTTGTCGTATTCTTAGAAGCATCCTCTGCGATTATTACGAGACTCACCCTCTCTTTTTTGACTTCATTGAGAGTAGTATCATCACCTGATACCAGGTTGCCTGACCTCATACATAATCCTATCATAGAGTATAGCTTTTTTTCATTCATATCTATCATATTTAGTCCTCATTTGAACTGACCTTGTCAAGTTCATCAAGTAAGTGCCTGTAGACTTCATCCTCTACATCCATCTTGAAGGCCCTGTTAAGTGCCTTAGACTTGATAGCCTTTGAAAGACACTCGTGAGTAGCGCATACATAGGCTCCTCTACCATTTGCCCTTCCACTTGGATCTAGAAATATCTCATTGTCCTTGTTCTTTACGATGCGGATCAACTTCTTCTTGTTGTCTCTTTCTTGACAGGCTATACATTTTCTCTGAGGTATCTTCTTTTCTTTCATATTCCACCTCTTATCTAGGCCTGATCACCTGATGTCTCTTCTACTTCACCATCAGATAGGATTTCTTCTGCAACTTCTACATCAGCAGGCTCCATAGCTTCTTGAGCTGATTCAAGTGCCACTTCTTTGTCCATATCTTCTGCTGGATTTTCCTCTGCAAGTTCTTTACTAGCCTTTTCTTCCTCAACTGCTAGCTTGTCACTAGCTATTTTTTCAAGTAGGGCTCTTTCATCTTCTTCAGTAAAGTCTGATTCTGGCTTGATATCTATCTTCCAGTTAGTAAGTCTAGCAGCTAGTCTAGCATTCTGTCCTTCTTTACCGATTGCAAGTGACAACTGATAGTCTGGTACTATTACTACAGCAGACTTTTCTTTTTCGTTTACAAATACCTTTGTAACCTTTGATGGGCTAAGTGATGCTTCAACGAACTGACCAATGTCATCGCTGTACTTCACTATGTCTATCTTTTCGTCACCTAGTTCATCTACTATATTTCTAACTCTTGATCCCTGAGTACCAACACATGCTCCTATTGGGTCTATGTTTTCGTCAGTAGATAATACAGCCATCTTTGTTCTTGAACCAGCTTCTCTAGATATAGACTTGATCTGAACAGTACCGTCCTGGATTTCTGGTACTTCCATCTCAAACAATCTCTTAACTAGTCCTGTATGGCTTCTAGATAGTAGTATCTGTGGGTTCTTGCTAGTTTTGTTTACGTCTACAACGTAGAACTTCATATTTGTTCCTATCTTGTATTCTTCGCCCCTGATCTGCTCACTTGCAAGTAGGACACCCTCGCCCTTGCCTATCTGTGCGAATACTATACACTTTCCATCTCTTTGAGAAGTTCTAGATATTTCACCAGTTATTAATTCATCCTGCTTTTCAATGAATTCATTGTATGTCATTTCTCTTTCAGCTTCTCTGATCTTCTGTACTACTATCTGCTTGGCAGTCTGTGCAGCTATTCTACCAAAGTCCATAGGTGTTACTTCATGCTCTATTATGTCACCCAACTCGTAGTTTGGACTGATTTCTCTTGCTTCACTTAGCTCGATTTCAAGGAAATTATCATATAGGTCCTGTTCATCAACTACTACTCTCTGTGAGTATACCTTTATGTCTCCTGTTTCTCTGTTTAGGTCTATTCTAACATTCTGTGCAGACCCGAAATTTTTCTTGTATGCAGATGTCAAAGCCTGTTCTATTGTTTCAAGTAGTACTTCCTTGTCTATACCCCTATCCTTCACAAGCTCTTCTAGTGCCTGCATAAATTCAACGTTCATCTTATTTTTACCTCCAAAATTAAAACACTACTGCTAAACGCACCTGTGCAACTTCTTTTCTATTTAACTTTAATTCTTTACCCTTATATAGTAATACTATATTGTCATCTTCTAATCCGCATAGGTCAGCCTCAAAGTGCTTGCCCTTTACTATATCGTTATTTGCATATAACTTTACTTCAACCAACTTGCCAGAGTATTTTTCGTACTCGTGGTCTCTTTTTAGAATCCTATCAATTCCCGGAGAACACACCTCTAGTAGGTAGTTTTCTTCAATCATGTCCTTTTCGTCTAGGATTGGATTTAGGTCCCTGCTGACTTTTTCACATTCATCAAGACCGATTCCATCCTCTGAATCGATAATTACCCTTAGGTAGTATATTCCAGCTTCCTTGACATACTCTACATCTACTAATTCAAAGCCATATAGGTCTGCAATAGGCTGAACAAGTTTTTCTACCTGCTGTGCAATATTCTTTTTCATTATTCCACCTCCATATTCAATTGTCCTTGTGTCTATTTGATTCCATTAGAAATAATGTGCCCATGCACGAAAAAATGTGAGCCAATAAAGCCTCACACCAACAAACAAATATTCACTATTTATAGTTTAACACTTATTAAATAAAAAAACAATACTATTCAGGTAAATAAAAATGCTAAATTTCAACGTTCTATTTTTGTTGAATTTAGCATTTTTCGTATTTCCTAAAATTTATGAGTCAGTTCCTAATAAAACCCTATTTTTCGGTATCTTAAGTCTAGCATACAAATACTAGCAAGTTTACATTTTTCTACTTTCTGTAATATCCACAATTACTTTGTATTTTACAATTAAATTTTAAAATACAAAATTTGCCACAAAACTTATACTTTTTACATGTATTTCCAAAATTAGTATAACATCCAGATGAAGCATATACAAAGTTTTCTTCGTTAGCATCATTTATCCATCTCATATCAGCCCCTCCTTTCTTAATAATATATACTATATACAAAAGTCAATTGCTTCAACTTCGATATATCCTATATCTTCGTGAGAAGAAAATATAACTATACTATCATTAGATACTTTTTTCAGCATCTCAAAAAAAATAACCTTATTTTCTTTATCTAAATAAGCTGTTGTCTCATCAAATATATACATATCTTTTTTCTCTACGAAAGCTCTTGCTATTAGTATTCTTTGTAATTGTCCAGAAGATAGGTTTATTTCCGAATTTATTATCGTATAATATTTGTTAGGTAGATTTTCTACAACTTCATCAATACCTAATTTAATACAGATTTTTTTTACACTGTCTAGTTCTATATCTCTATACATACTTATATTATCGTATATAGATAATGTAAATATATACGAATTCTGATCTATATACACAATTGAATTCCTATAACTATTTAAATCGTAATCTTTACTGTCATTTACCTTAATATTTGTCATTTTTTCAGGATAAAGACCAGACAATATATCTAGGAAAGTAGACTTTCCTTTTCCACTCGGTCCGTTTATCTTATATATTTTTCCATGATTAAATGTGAATGAAAAATCTTCAATTATATTATTGCTTGTAATATAGCAAAAATCCAAGTTGCTTATTTCTATTTTATCTATTTTCATTCTATCATTGATATTATCCTCTACTACATCTGCCTCAGTATCAGCGTATAAATCTAGAGTATGTTCTTCAAATAAAGTATTTATTCTTTCCAGTGAAACTCCAATACTTTGAACCATAGAACTGAAACTGGAAAGCCCACTTCCTTCTACTTTAAATTTTTCAGAATATGTACTAAAAGCAACTAGTGTACCAATAGAAATAGAACCTTCTAAACATAGTTTCCCACCTATAACTATAACCAGCATCCTAGATATAAATGATATAATGCTTATAGTTAATGATACATTCACATCTAAATTCGCCTTATTAACACCTAATCTATAAATGTTATTTGTTTCGTCTGCAAAATGTTTTTTTCTTTCATTCTGAACCCCTAATAACTTTATTGTCTTAAATCCATTAAAAGACTCATTTATTACATTTATGTATTCATCCTTTAATTGAGATAATTTTCTTATTTTAACCCTCAAAAGTTGTCCCATTATTACAAATAAAATAAACTCTACAGGTAGAAAACAAATAACTATAAGTGTTAGTAATACATTTATTTTAAGCATTATCATAAAGGTTACAATTACAGTAGCTAGACATCTAAAAAAATCAATTAAATCATTAAACAAATTGGAAATAACCATAGAGTCTTCTTCTATGTTATTAAGTAGTGTTCCCTTATCAATCCTCAAAAAATCCTTGTACTGTATTTTAAACACCTGCGAAAATACATCTAGTTTAACCTTTTTCTCTATGTCAGTAGTTATTTTTATCAAGCACATAGTTTTTATTTTAAATAAAATAGTCGTACCAATAAATATTAATATCAGAATAAAAACATACTTAACAAGCACTGCATTTTTATGTGTTAAACCATCAATTACTTTTCCAAAATAAAAAGGTTCCAACATCAACAGAGAGGACTCCAATGTTATTATTGCTATTATGTTACATATCGACAGTCTACTAAATTTTAATTTTAATATATACCTATAAATCAATCGTATATCAGAAATAAACGAATGAAATTTCATGTAAAATAAATTATAAAAAATTTAATCACATCACTTTCTATTATAAAATAATATATATCTATACCTATAACTAAATTATCATTTTAATATTTATTTAAAATTTTTTCTTCTTTACACAATTACTTTGTTTGCTACAAGTAAAATTTAAAATACAAAAACCAGACGTTTCTGTACTCACTTCTTTATTTTCAGAGAAAACCAAAAAACAATTCTTTTGAGTTTTACCCTTTGAATCATTTGGTTCAGATAGCCATCTCATAATCAGTACCTCCTAAAATAATATAATTATACTATCTCTTTCTTAACACACAGTTATATTGCTTTTTACAAGTATGAAGCAATATGCAAAAACTCGAACATATCGAATAATTTTTACATGGTTTCAAATGTATACAAGGAGAAGGTCCGCCTCCAAGCCTAGCAACTGTAGGTAAATCAGAGCTATTGTTTATCCATCTCATATAAATAATCCTTTCATAAAAAAATATAAAATAGTTATAGGTAGTAGATTTAAATTGTATTCATATAAATATTTTCTAACTCACTCTCTATACTATATTTTTTAGAGCGACAAACAGAATCTCCACTAATTTTTTTCTGGAAAGGACATCCACCCATACACAAGGGTAATATTTTACAATCCAAACATTTTTCAGAAGAGAGTGGATCGTTGTTGATATAATTAAAAAATGTTTTATTATAGTCTATTCCAGAAGAAACATTTCCTACAACACCCTCATCTCTTCCTATTTCATCCCAGCACTTGTACATATTTCCAGAGGGGTCTATGACAAAACTATTTATATTAACAGCCCCACAAACATTAGGATTAAATTCAGCTATTTGTATATAATTTTTATTATTAGTTAAAAAATCATTATACTTTTCTGAGAATTCAACAGATGTCAATAAGCTAGGGTTGCTATCATTAAAAAAATCATCTACTTTAGCTACATAAATAAACACCTTGTCGTACAGTCCCTCAAACTTTATAATATCAATTAATTCTTTAACATCATCTTGATTTGTTCTATCTAAATTTACCCTTATTGTGATATCAATAAGATCACACGTTTCTTTAATATTTTTTAATATTCTGTCAAAAGTTTTTCCACCTGACATCAGTTTTCTTCTTGAATCATGTATTCGAGGTGGTCCGTCCAAAGTTATTTGTGCATTAGTTATTCCCAAGTTTTTTAGTTTTTTTGCAACATTTCTGGTCAACAAATAACCGTTAGTTATAATATCTGATGAATAATTCATATTTTCATATTCAGAATCATCAAAAACTAATTTTGTTATACGTTCAATTATATCAATTGCTAATAAAGGTTCTCCACCATACCAAGTTATTGATAGTAGTTCTTTTCCTCCTATATAATTTTTAATAAATGATACCAATGACAAAATAACCTCATCAGACATCTGATCAAACTTTACACCCTTTTCAAAACAATACGGACAAGCAAAATTACAGTATAAGGTTGGAGCTATTGTTAGTCCTAACCCTCGCCCACTAAATCTAGATGCCGTATTTGTAAATTTTATAAATTCAATTTCATCAAATTCTTTATCAATTAACATTCTACCTTTACAAAGCTCATTTTTTAGCTTTTCATTACTAAGGCAACACTCATTCTTAATATTAAAATAATCTTTAATATCTTCTTTTTCCAAAAGCAATATGCCTGAGCTTAAAGTATTATATAGAATCAAACCGTCGCTTACAGGATGTTCTATATTAAATCTAGATAATTTCATTAAAATCCCCCCTGAATCACAATTATTATCTTTCACATCTATTACTCTTATATATTAAATATTTTTTTGAAAATTTTACAAACAAAAATATAGAAACATATGGTAATACAAAGCTAATAATATCAATAAAAGAACCTACAGGATCACTCAATATACCTACAACCGATAATAGCAAAGGTAAAAAAATAATTATAGTATATAATAAAACAGAAAAGAATACATTAATTATATTTATTTTCTTTATTATAGTTTCTTTTAAAAACAAGCTCGACGTAAAATAACTAATCAAACTGACAACAAGGTATGAATAAAGATTGTTATCACCACTATAAAAATAACATTCCTTTAATATCACAAATATTGGAAATATTGAAAGTAGGTATATAAAGCACCTAATATCACTGCTTCTATAATACATTTCTTCCACTAAAAAAAACTTTTCATACATTTTTTGCATTGTAACACCTCCTATTAACGTATTCTCAGATCCCAGAGTGTTCTTACATTAACACATCTCTTTTCATTACAATTAAATTATATATTTATCTCAATCAAATTTATACTAACTTTTATGCAAGGAACTATAGTATCATGCTATATCCCCTTTTGTGAACTTCTATAATCATTTCCTGATAATTCCTTACCTGTAATTTTTGGTATATTTTATTCATATAATTAGCTAATGTCCTATCGCTAACCCCCACTATTCTGGCAATCTCTTTTCTGTTGTAACCACTACTATACAAGGACACTATCTTAATTTCTAAGTTATCCAATTCATCAATGTCTACTTCATAAGTTATATTGTTTGTATCGTTTTCATATATTGCTTTTAATTTATAAGCAATATCTTCGACATGCTCATCTTTACAAATATAACCGCTTGCACCTATCTCACAAGCTGTACGCCTAAAATAGTTACTATCATATCCGCTCAAAATTACAACCTTAGTTTTGGTATTATTTTTTAATATATCTTTGCTTAAAAGTAAGCCATTGCTGTAACTTTCATTTCTATACCTTTCCAAATTAATGTCCATCAATACCAGATCATACTTTGATATTAAATTGTTTTTAGACAGAACCTCTAAATCCTCTACAATAAAAACCTCCTCAATAAATTCGTATTTTTCCAAATTACTTTTCAAACCTTCGCTAACAGATATATGGTCTTCAATCAATAAAACTTTCATATTCAATCTCCTTATTTATCGGTATCACTATCTCAGTAACAACAGTATTTTCATCTTCATTATCTAATTTACATTCAAATGTATATTTGCCTCCATACGATTCTATTTCTTCTATTAACCCATTCAATCCATAATGACCCTTTTTCACTTTATTTATATCATAAATATCATCTCCATAATTTGTTATAGTAATAAAAATTTCCCTATATCCTACCCTTAATGTTATTTCAATTAAATATCCAGAAGAATGTTTATATGCATTATTAACTAGTTCTTGCAATATTCTATACACTAACTTATCATAGGGTTTGTTCAATATGATGTCTTTATCACAATTAAACTCAACTAACATTTCTTTGTCATCGTATCTATGAGATATATTGTCTAGTATTTCACAATATGTTGTGTATAAAGGCCTCTCAGGATGAATTTTAGGATCAAAATAATCTATTTTACCTCTTAAATTTCTAATAATATTATCCGTTATTAGTATAAGTCTATCATTCTCCATTTCACTTTTCCTACCAGTCAAATCCATCTTAAGAGCGATAATATCCTGTAATATTTCATCATGAATTATTTTTGATAGCTTTTTTCTGTATTTATCTTCTAATATTGAATCATATTTCAATTTCTCAATATGTGAAATAAATAGACTACTGTTTTTCATACATCCTACACATTTGTCACTATATTGGAAAATATTAAAATGTATAGCAATATCTATTACACTCATCAAAAGAAGGTAATTAAAAATCACGAAGATTTTGTCCATAATGCTACTTTTAACTAAAACCAGTATTAATAATGATGTAACCAAATATAATATATAATTCCTATTAGTACTAATTCGTTTCATTTTTTCTACAAGGCTATAACTACTGAATACTGACTTAATTATATTAAATATAAGCACAAACTCTACACAAACAAAGAATATATAAAAATCCGCATTTGTCTCGAAGGCAAAATATTTTGCAAAATAATAAAAAATCATATTCGTTACACCTATAATAAATACTTTGTCCACTTGTGTGTAATTGTATTTTTTTATTTTCTTTAAATTAATAATAAAAAATATTAGTGGGTAGGAGTAAACTATTGGCATTAAAATAATTAGTAACTTTATTCCACTTACAATTTTAAAATATGTAAGTATACTAGCTATTAACCAAGCAATGAAAAAATAAATTTTTATGCTTTCATTAAAAAACAAATTTTTACTTAGTAAGCTTATTACTGCGTCTTCCATAAAAAATACCATCAATAGCTGAGCACTAAATAGTTCATAAAAATATTTATCGCTCATATCAAAATAGATGATATCAATTATTGTTAGTATTGTAAAAGCAGCTACTGTTAATGCATTTCTTATAATTAATTTGTTTTTGTTATTTAATAGCAATAGATAATTGGATAAATATATAAGTAGCAAGCCAAAGGATAAAATAGCTTTATTGACAATGTTCATACTCATGTATAGAGTGCCTGAACATGCAATATAGGTTAGGATTACCTCAGTAAATATTAATAGATACACAAATTTATTATCCAATATATTTTGCTTAAATTTTTTATTCATTTTAGCACCTCAAATAAAATATTCTAACTTATATTTCAAGTAACAAAATATATATTACTTACTTGTAATGACTTTATTTTTCACAAAAAATCAATAATTTCCTTCTTTGATTATACTACAGAAGTTATAAAGATAGCTATATAAATTATTATTTAAAGTTACTACTAATATATTAAATCACACTTTGAATTTATATTATCGGACCAATATTTGGTTCATTTTTAAAAATAATAGCCTATATTATAATACCTTCCCTACTACTAGTGTGAAATATGGAAATTAAGTATAAGAAATATAAGCTATATTGATAAAACAATTAGCTTTAAAATATGGAAGAATATCTTTAAAATAAGGGAGAAAGAGAGTTATAATGACCTACTTAAATTTAAAACCCTATATAAAGTATCAAGAAACGAATAAAATTAAATTGCTAAAACCAATGCCTGTTAAAGTAAAACACTTTTCCGGTGGCGACTTGACAAAAGGCTTTTCTAGTGGATATCTTATGGTAGACCTGTGCCTAGCAATCCTCAGTCTTTCACTTTGTATCCTGATTGTATCAAACTATTTAGCCAACCTATCTCTTATAAATAAACATACGGTTGATTTGAACAGTCAATACAAAATTCTAAGAAGTGAGGTAGACCACTCAGTAAGTCTAATGTCAAAGCCCGACAGCGATAAAGAAATCAGCGCCGATCCTATTGTCTATGAAAAAGATGGCTACCTATTTGAAAAGAGATACACTCTTTTAGATGATAATTTTAAGATGTACAGGCTAGATATATCAGCTGCAGACAAGAAAAGAACTTACAAGACCAGCACCTACTTTATAGTGAGATAATCAACCTATGGATTTAGGATGTTAAAGGAAGAACGAGTATGAATACTATACCAATACAAATAAAACCAAATAAAAATAAATCTGGCAGCGTATCACTTAGTAGTTTGATTTGCCTAAACATACTAGTAATCATAATAATATCAAGCATGCTGGCATACCAAAATTTGATGAGATATGAAAAGTCTAGTAGGTCTCTTGCACAAAATGACTATGAAGCCAAAATCGGTCCTGTCTGTGCCGAGATAAACTACCTATACTCCATCAAATATGCCTATGAGTCCACAAATTCAGCTGCTGAGTTTGAAAGATACTTTGCAACTATGGATAGACTCGGTCATAGGAGGGTCTACAAGAAGGAATATTACAATGATGAGAGGGTCACTATCAAGAGTATAGCTGAGAACAGCAGGGTCAATATTGATAATACTAGCATAGAGTTTTCCATAGCCTGTATTTTCAAGGATGAACTAGACCCCAAGCATGTGCCAGGCAAGTATTTCACTAGTAAAAAAGACTATATTCAAAGGTATATATCTAAGAGGTGCCAGATAATCAACCCCTACCTAAAATACAATATAAAAACTCCTGAGGAAAAGAGGAATTTGACCTATGAAGAAATTAAGACCTTGTTCAGCTATAAATAATAAGACCGATGGATTTTCAGCTGTTGAGATGCTTGTCTGCCTATCCCTACTTGGACTTGTCCTATCTATATCCAGCATATCCTACCCCATAGGAGCCCTTCGTTTTAATGAGTCTATAAACAACCTAAAGTCAGACCTTAGGAATACAATCGTTCTGGCCCAAGATACAAGTGTAAGCTACAAGTTCAAAATAGACGCCCAAAACAAGTCATACTCTATCGAAAATTACAAGGGTGGTATATTGGAAAAAAGGATCCTAGAAAAGGACATCTATATAGGATATGATAGTATGACATTTAATATAGGTAGCCTTAATAGGTCTGGCGGGTCATCAACCCCACTCAGTCTCTATATTATAGACACATCAAGGAAAAAGGCGGAAAGAATCACCCTCATGCTGGGTACTTCGAGGGTACATTCTTATTCATGCGACTACAAACTAGCCTTACTTGAACTTAGCCCAAGTGTCAGGAGTGATATAGATAAATAGTATATGTGTATTGTTTTATAAATAATATATGTCAATTATAGTTTTACGAATTATATATGTAAAGTATAGTTTTAAGAGTAATGTATGTGAATTATGGTTTTAGGAATAATATATGAGTTATTCTTGTAATAGATAATATTGTAGGTGATAGTTTTGATAAATGGTTTAATAATCAAGAAAAATAAAGTGTCTATTTTAGATAATAGGAGCAAAAAGCAAGGATATCTTATGATAGAATGCCTGATTTATATTTGTGTATCATGTATAGTCTTATCTAGCATTTTCCTACTGGTATCATCTACAAGAAAAATCCAAAAATACCAAGCAAATTTATTTGATTTAAATGAGGTTGCAATAAAGACCGAAGATATTATAAGGTTTGAGCTAGAGGATTCTATAGACTGCCTTATCAGTAGCAAGTTTGTAGATGACAGCGACTACCACCAAGTAAGGTCAATTGACTATCTCACTTATAATAACTATATGACTATGGACTTTGTAGTTCAAAAATCACTAGTCAATTCCTATGGGTCCTTATATATCAAAAATGACACTATGTTTCAGGTTGCCAACCACCTTAAGTCAATGCTGGTCAAGCCAGTGTTCGATGGTGAGGGTAAGCTGATATACCTTTCAGTCAAACTTATTTTTGAAAAGGATAAGTCCAAACTGACTAGGGAATTTACAATCTACTTCTAATATTCTAACATATGAAAATGAGGTTACAATACCATCCGACCCTTAAAGCTCTCCTCGGTATGTAACCTCATTTTCCATTAGTTACAGCCAGAACATCCACCAGTTTCTTCACTGCTTGCTGGTCCTTCGATAGCCTTTCTAAGCATAAAGTTCCTTCCAACTCCCTTAGGTAGCTTCATCTTTACAAGCTGTCTTGGATGTGGAGCTGCCTCTATAGTCTCTCCCTCTTCATTGTACATTTCTTCGATTTTTGTCTCTAATGTATGAGTGTATGGCCCTATGATTTCTATCTCATCACCTATGACCATCTTGTTTCTCTGTTCAACTACTGCATATCCATCTTCATCCTGGTCTGATACCACAATACCTATAAAGTCGTAGTTACGTACATATGATGCAGATGCGTAGTTCTGTTCTTCAGTTCCAGGCTTGTCATTGAAGAATCCAGTAGTGAAGTGCCTGTGACTTCCCTTCTTTAGTTCCTCTAGCCACATAGGATCAAACTTCCATCCTTGAGGGTCTGCATAGTAAGCATCAAGTGCCATCCTGTAGGCTCTTACAACTGTTGCTACATAGTAGGCAGTCTTCATTCTACCCTCTATTTTTAGGGATGTTATACCTGCTTCTACTATCTGAGGTATAAATTCTACCATGCATAGGTCCTTGGAGTTAAAGAAGAATGTCCCTCTCTCGTCTTCATATATTGGGAAGTACTCTCCCGGTCTTTTTTCTTCTACTAGGTTGTACTTCCAACGACATGACTGGGCACATGATCCCCTGTTGGCATCTCTTCCTGTCATATAGTTTGATATTAGGCACCTACCTGAGTATGATATACACATGGCTCCATGAACAAATGCCTCTATATCTGTGCCCTCTGGAGCGTGGTCTCTTATAGATTTTACTTCTTCAAAAGAAAGTTCTCTCGCTACAACCACTCTCTTGGCTCCTAGATTATACCAGAAATTTGCACTCCTATAGTTAGTTGTATTGGCCTGTGTAGATATATGTAGTTCCATATCTGGTAAAATATCCCTGATTATCTGGATAACACCTGGGTCTGATGCTATTAGGGCATCAACTCCTGCTGCTGATAGGTCCTTGATATAGTCTTCAAATCCTTCAAAATCTGAGTCATGAGGTATGATATTTACAGTTACAAATATCCTCTTACCTCTCTCATGTGCAAAATCTGCACCTTCTTTAATCTCTTCTATAGTGAAGTTCTTGGCAGCTGTTCTCATACCAAAGTTCTCTCCACCAAGATAAACTGCATCTGCACCGTATTCAAATGCTATTTTAAGTCTTTCTAGGTCGCCAGCTGGGGCTAGTAATTCCACTTTTTCCATTATACTTACTCCTTTATTTCTTGTATGATAAGGCTACTCCATCTCCTACTGGTAGGATTGATGTATCCACATCCTCTAGACTGCATATATAGTCTAGGTATTCTCTCATTCTCTTTACAATCGTCCTTTTTCTTCTTACCACAAAATCATCACTTGCAATCATTCCCTTATACAAAATGTTGTCTGATATTACAATGCCACCCTTTTTTAGCTGTGGTGTCACCATATCGTAGAACATCTTGTACTGACCCTTAGCTGCATCTATAAAGATCATATCAAACTCTCCATCTAGGTCCTTTAGGGTCTGTGCAGCATCTCCAACAAGAATTTTTATCTTGTCTTTAAGTCCTGCCTTTTCTATATTTTCGTATGCCTTTTCTAGCATCACTGGATTTCTTTCTGTTGTTATTATCTCAACATCGCCACCTAGTACTGTAGCAAAAAATATTGAAGAATAACCAATTGCACATCCAATTTCAAGTATCCTCTTAGGCTTGTGTATGTCCAATATAAACCTCAACAATTCTGCAACTTCCTTGTGTATTATAGGTACGCTATTTTCTTTTGCGTATTCTTCCATTTCAAGGATTAAAGACTTATTTTCCTTTAAGATGTTCCTTATATAGTCTTCAACCAAATCATTTACTATATTACTCATATCTACTCCTATACTATACTATATTACTCATATCTACTCCTATTTTGATTTTTCTCTAAAAAACAGGGAAGTAGCCCCTCCCTGTTATCTAGTCACTTTAGTTTTTGCTACTTTTTTCAGTAGTTGATTCCTCTTTAGACTTTTGAGCTGCCTTTGCATCTTGTTCACCATAGGCTTCCTTACGATACTTGTCAGCACTTACCTTGTGTTCCTCAAATGTCTTGCTGTATGAGTTCTTACCATTGACATTTGTAACAAAGTATAGGTAGTCTGTCTTTTTAGGATTGGCTGCAGCAACCATAGACTTCTTACCTGGACTGGCAACTGGTGTTGGTGGAAGGCCTTTGTTTAGGTATAGGTTGTATGGTGATTCTACCTTTAAATCAGAATACAGGACCCTGCCCTTTCTCTGTGGTAGGCCATACTGAAGTACAGCATCTGACTGTAGTCTCATCTTCTTGTCTAATCTATTGTAGAATATACCTGCTATTATATCCCTATCTTCATCATTTACAGCTTCCTTTTCAACTATAGATGCCATTATAATAGTGTCATAGAAATTATAGTTGTTCTTCTTGACAGCTGGCTCTACACTTGCCTTGTAGACCCTAGAAAACTCAGATAGCATCTTTTCAAAAATTTCCTTTTCGCTAGTGCCCTTCTTGAAATAGTAAGTCTCTGGGTACAAGAATCCTTCTAGAGTTGCTATCCTAGTGTCCTTTAAAAATGGGAACTTATCAGCAAACTTACTAGGGTTCCTATATAGGTCTACAAATTTTTCCCTTTGTCCAAGTCCCTTGGCTACCAACTTTGCAACTATATCTGTTGATATGCTACCTTCTGGTATTGTAAATTTCACACCATCTTGGTATATCTGACCTCTTACTAGCTTGTCTATTATCTTGTCGTTGTCCATGTTCTTTGACAACTTGTACTTTCCGGCCTTTATTTTTTCAGCCTTGCCTGTATCTCTTACATTTTTAACAAATACACGTTTATTTTTGATCAGGTCTTTTTCCTTTAATAGGCTTGCAATTGACTTTACACTTGAGCCCTCTGGTATATCTACTAGCTGACTTTCCTTGGTGTTAGGATCTACTGGTTGTGATCCTGTCTTCATCATGTAGTAAGATCCACCCGAAAACAATACTATAAGCACAAGTAGGCAAACCAATATTTTCAGTAAATTAACTTTTCTGCGTCTTTTTTTAGACTTTTTAATAGGTTTATTAGGAGTCTTTCTCTTCAATGTTTTTTTATCCACTATATTTTTTCCTCTCAATTATAATCATTTTACTATTATACACTAAGTTCAAATAAAATTGCAAGTTTATATAGATTTTACCAGCTCTTTAACTAATCTAATAAACCTATCCTTTACTAGGTTTGATGTTTCGATTACCTCATCATGCACTAGCGGCTTGTCCAGTATACCCGCTGCCATATTTGTTATGCACGATATACCGTATACACTCATGCCACAATGGTTGGCAACCAATACCTCAGGAACCGTAGACATACCGACAGCATCTGCTCCAAGTATTCCAGCCATTCTAACCTCTGCTGGAGTCTCATAGTTAGGACCTGAAAAATACATATATACACCTTCCTTAATATCCATAGAAAGTCTATCTGCACATTCCTTGATCAAGCTCCTACCTTCTTTGTGGTATCCGTTTGACATATCGGGAAATCTTGGTCCTATTGGATCATTCTTTCCTATGAGTGGATTTGATCCTGAAAAATTGATATGGTCCTTGATTATCATCAAATCTCCCGGTTTGTAAGTCTTGTTGACACCACCAGCAGCATTTGTTACAAGTAGTTTATTTATACCCATCTTTTTAAATACCCTTATTGGATATGTTATTTCTTTTTGTGTATAGCCTTCATAGTAGTGGAACCTCCCCTGCATAACAAGGACACACTTGCCACATAGGCTACCTATTACCAATTGGTTTTTGTGACCTTCAACATCTGATGTCATAAAACCTGGTATATCTTGGTACTTGATTATAGTCGGATTCTCTATCTGGTCTGCCAAATCTCCTAGGCCTGACCCTAGTATAAGGGCAATTTCAGGTACCTTATCTGTAACGCTTTTTATGTATTCAAGGCTTAAATCTATATTATTTGTATATTCATC
The DNA here is from genome assembly GCF_000178095.1 of Peptostreptococcus anaerobius 653-L. Classification (NCBI taxonomy): domain Bacteria; kingdom Bacillati; phylum Bacillota; class Clostridia; order Peptostreptococcales; family Peptostreptococcaceae; genus Peptostreptococcus; species Peptostreptococcus anaerobius. The sequence goes on from NZ_ADJN01000043.1 coordinate 33,933, forward strand.
CATAAATTCACCTACTCTTCCTTTCCCATATAGGCTGCAACTGCTGAAGCAGCTTCAAAAAATTCTCTATCTTCATCAAATGACCTACCCATGCTCTTGACCCTCATATTATTTGAATCTAGGTCAAGCTTTGTATCTTGGTAGTCATACTCTATTATTTGATGGCTAGTATATAGGTCATTTTCCTCTAACTGCTCCTTTATCCTAGCCAACTTATCATCTTGATAGGCCTTGTTGATTATTATCCTTGTTGGATTGTTTACTATATCTTTTAGGATTGTAAGTGTGTGGTGAGACAAGCCCCTATGTCTATCCCTCTTATCAGCAAAAGATATTCTAGGTATCATATATGATCTACCACCAAGTTTTGACACTGCATCCAATATTGTAGCCTGGTCTATACCACTAAATCCGTACTTAGTTCCTGTGCCTGCTATTCCAGGTCCCATAGCAACTAGTACGCAGTCGGCCTTACAAATTTCTTTGGCAGTTATAAGGGCTGTATAGATATTTATACACTCATAGTCGCCACCAAAGGCATTACCATAAGTTATAGTCTTATCTATGAGTCCAGCCTTTTTCAAGTTTTCTACGTTTTTGCTAAAAGAAATAGGAAGTGCTGCACCATCTGTCATAATATACACTAGTTTGGCATCCGGTTTAAATTTTTTGTATGTAGCAGCAAAAGGTTGCAATATACTATGTAGGGCACCTACAGCTACAGGCAGAGAATCTAGTGATTCAAAGCCGGCAAACACATCATGATAAGGACTAGCCTGTTCTTCTACAGAATCTACCTTTATCTGAAGAGGAGTATACCTAAGTTTCATAATATGACCACCAGGTGTTAAATTTGATTCGGGCTTGTCCATATTTAGGATGACATAGTGAAAGCCACCTGTTCCTAGACTAAGTTCAACAGCAGTAGTATTTACAACTACACAATCACCTATATCAGCATGTCCTGTCATAGCCACATAATTATAGGCCCTTGACTCTTTAGAATCAATTTCTACTACTAAATCCTGTATTTCTTCGTTTTCACTTTTTATAGAAACTACCTTTGCAAGTCTTTTGCTAATCATATTATTATCCTTCCTAATTCCTACCCAACTTGTCTATAAAGTTGAGTACTGAATTTTGTTCTATTAATTTAGTCAGTGAATATTTTTCAGTAAGAACGTGTATGGCAATAAGTCCTACCAGACATACAAGCTGAACCTGTATGCTAAATGATATCACTATCATAACTCCTATAAATACACCTAGTACATTTGAGCCGGCATCCCCCATCATTGATAGGGCCTTTAGGTCAAATATAAAATAAGATACAACACCTGGTAATAGGAGCATATACAACTGCCTATTAAAGTCGCCAGCAAATATCAGTACTAGTATACTTATAATTAGGTATACCTTAATAGCTCTTCCTGGTCTTAGGTCCAATAGGTTCATAAAGTTAGTAGCTAAGGCAACAACCAAGGTTCCGACTACAACTCCTAGTATATTATCTGCAACAGCTGCAGATACAACTATACCTATAAAACCTCCAAGTACTGCCTTAAATCCACCAGTAGTCAACCTACCCTTAAACATGGATAAAAAGTGTCCCTTTAGTCCAGTGACATCCCTGTTTCCTATAGCATCATCCATTATACCTGCAAATGCCATAGCCATAACAGCAAACAACAATACAAATATCAATAAGAGTCTATCGTGTTCTATATTAAAGTAAGTTAATATTGCGGAGTTTACCATTAGGGCTGGGATAAATGCTATTCCCATTCCAACCGGAATCATCTCTCCCCTATAATTTTTCCTTATAAGTCCACATGACTCTAACATATATTTTACCATTGGTATCGAGATGACACTTACACCAACTCCAACCAACAATAAAACTAACAACATCAAGTAATCGTACACGATTATCTCCCCCACTCTTTTTTCTTTTGGTTAATTATTCTCTTAATATGGAGATACTGTTTACCCCTATGGATAAATCCACTTAGGTCCCTTCCAGTTTCATTGTGGGTCATATCTACTATTACCTCTTTAACTGTATATCCCCATTTTAGTATATCTATAGTCATACCTACTTCTACACCGTATCCATCAGGTATTCCATCAAATCTCTCTATTACTTCTCTCTTAAAGGCTCTTTGCCCAGATATCGTTGAGTTGAGTTCAACTCCAGTCATCTTAAATACAGATTCCTTGGCAAGTCTTTTTACAAAGCCCATACCCCCCTTTTTCTTGGCAGGTCTAAATCTTGCAATAGCGACATCACATTCACCATCTACCACTGGTCTGATGATCTTGACTACCTCTGATGATGTCTCCATTACATCACCGTCTAAGAACACTACGACCTCTGCCTTTGGGCTTATAGTTTCAAGTCCTCTTTCAAGAGCCTTGCCCTTACCCTGGTTTGTTGGCTGCTCTTTAAAAATAAGCTTGTCTAGCTTGTAGTTTCTAAGTAATTCAGCAGTATCGTCACTCGATCCGTCATCAACTACAACTATCTCATTTATCTCTTCTATATTCGCTATACCATCAAGAGTCTTTATTATTCTTTCTGACTCGTTATAGGCTGGTATTATAACACTCGTAAACATAGTTTACCTCCTTGCATTATATGACATGTTTTATAGTCATATTTTATATATGACATGTTTTATAGTCATATTTTATCGACCTATCTCATAAGTCTGATTTATAGTACTACTTCTTAGTCCTATTTTTCACTCGGTAGCAATACAGTACCTTCTGCTGGATTTCCGTAGCTACCTGATGTTACTCCATATTTCATCAGCATAATCATAGATAACCTACCACTAGCGTCATCTATATTGTTTATACTAGGCATATCCATCTCAGAATACTTTTCCAATAATTTTGAATCTGATGTGCTAGTTGTTATAGCTATAGTTGGCTTGTTAAGACTGAATTTTTCTAGGACTGGTTTTTCTAGCATAGCAAACTTGTCACTCAACTTTGTATTTGAGTTTGTATATACGACAAAGTTTGTAACAGAGTCATAGTTACCATTATAGCTTACAAGCTTAACATACCCTAGTTCCTGTAACTTTTCAAGTTCTTGAGATGTTCCTGAAGTCTTTATTGAATTTGCTATTAACTTCATTATATCAGCCCTATTCTTTAGGTTAAGTGATAGTTTCTCATTGACCTTGCTTAGGGCATCCTTTTCTAAAATAGACTCATTAATCTGAACGTTAAAGGCAATATTTGCTCCAGAATTTTTGGCTGCAGTTTCTATATTGCTAGTGTCTTCCCTTTCATTGAAAGATATAATACCGATTTGCTTGTCCTTAAGCTCATACTGGCTTAGGTTTATTTCTTTATTTGTTATTAAGGCCTTAGCATTTGATATAGACTTTTTAAAGGTTTCATTTTCTGCCTTTAGCTGATCATTTTTTTCCTTTAACTGGTTAAACTTGGTATCTATCTCTTCTATTATCGAAGCATTCTTTTCTTCAACTGCCTCGTTTGTTCCTAGATTAGATCCTATCAATATACCGATACCTAGGGCTAAAAATATAGACCCTATTGACACGATAAAATACTTAAAATTAATATGCATACTCTTTCCCCCCTACATCTGTAGTAATAATTTCATCTTTATTTGTAATAATTGCATAAATGTCTGTACCTTTGGAGATAGAGATGCAACTATCAACACTGGGAACAAACCTGTCAGTATTAGAGCAACTATATATTTAATCTTTAACCTTGACTTGTATAGCATACTCACACCCTTGGCATCTATTAGCCTATCACCTATCTTCAGTCTTACAAGAAATGTTGATGCCATACCCTTTCTACCCTTTTCTAGGAAGTCTATCATATTTGAATGGGTTCCAAGGGCTACAATCAGCTGGGCCTTGTATTCATAGGCAACCAACATAGCTATGTCTTCACTAGTTCCCGGAGAAGGCATGACAACAGCCTTTAATCCTAGGTCCTCAACCCTCTTTAGACCTGGAGCCCTACCATCTACATAGGCGTGGACAAGTATTTCGTCCGCTGCCATAAGGGCCTCATCGCTTACACTGTCCATATCTCCTACTATTAGGTCTGGCTTGTAACCAAACTCCATAAGGGCATCTGCTCCACCATCTACACCTACTAGAACTGGCTTGACTTCTTCTATATAGTTGATCATTGCGTGTAGGTCATCCTTGTAGTTATGACCCCTTACAACTACTAGAACATGCCTATCAGCAAACTTAGTGGACATCTTAGGTATCTCTACATCTCCAAGTATCATGCCCTTTTCCCTCTTGGCATACTCTATTGTATTGTCTATAAATCTGTCCAACTCCTGACCTATATTTTCGTAGGCTAGTCTAATCTTTTCATCGACAACTTCCTTGTCCATGACTTCTCCACGACCTATCAACTTATCCCTTCTATAGATTTCTCCATCTTCGACCACAATAAAATCATCCTCTTGTAGGTCATCAAAGGCATCTATACCTATGTTGTCAACGATAAGTATGTTATTATCTACAAGTATTCTAGGCCCTGCATTAGGATACCTACCACTTATAGACTTGTCAGCGTTTACTACCAGCTTGATTTTTGCTTCAACTAAAGAATTGGCTGCCACCTCGTCAATATCTATATGATTGATTACCGCTATTTGACCTGGCTCTATTCTTTTTGCGAGCTTTTTAGTTTTTCTATCTTTTTTTAACTTTGCTTCTACTCGCATTTTTCCCTCCTAAAATTCATTTTGCTTTCTCTTGCTCCATAGAGCATCTCCCTTGCGTGTTCTAGGGTCTTGTCTGATATTATCTTGCCTGATATCAACCTAGCAATTTCATCAATCTGTCCATCTTCTTCTAGATGGCAAAGGCCTGTGAACGTTCTTTTATTTTCAATATGCTTTTCTATATAATAGTGATCATCAGCAAAAGCGGCTATCTGAGGTAGGTGGGTAATACACACAACCTGCTTGTTTTCAGATATCTTGGCAAGCTTTTCTCCAACAACTTGAGCTGCCCTTCCACTTATGCCTGTATCTATCTCATCGAATATCATCGACTCTATTTTATCGACATCAGAAATAATATTTTTAAATGCAAGCATAAATCTTGACATCTCACCACCTGATGCGACCTTGTTTAAAGGATTAAGGTCTTCACCCAAGTTGAATGATACATAAAATTCTATATCGTCATATCCATTATCATTATAGTCTATTTTCTTAAAAATAACCTTAAATCTTGTATTTTTCATATTTAGTGATACAAGTTCAGACAAAAGGCTTTCTTCAAGTTTCTCTGCTACCTTCATTCTCTTGTCTGAAAGTATCTTAGCTACCCCTTCAAGCTCTACAAGTTTTTTGGATAGCTTGTCCTGAAGAATCTTGTTTTTTTCTTCCCTATTCTCTATATCGTCTAGTCTTTTTACAATCCTATCATAGTATTCTAGGATTTCTCCTATGGTATCTCCATATTTTCGTCTTAAGTTGTTTATAGTATCTATCCTATTTTCAATCTCATTTAAAACATTTGGGTCAAAATCTATACTGGACATATATGACCTCATATCTTGAGCTAGATCCTGAATCTCTATTGCTATCTTCTCGCTCTGACACCTCATCTCTTCAAGCCTTGAATCATATTTTCCAAGTGGAGACATGAGTACTTCAACCTTGCCTGCTATAGTATCAGCACTGTACTCCGATTCATGCATCAACTCATAGGACTGGGCAAGGGCATTATATATTTTCTCACTGTTCAAAAACACATCTCTTCTAGACTTTAGGTCTTCGTATTCCTTTTCATCTAGCTTGGCAGATGATATTTCCTTTATTTGAAATTCAAGCAAGTCTTTTTCCCTCTGGACTTCCCTGTCAGACTTGTTATCATTTAACCTAAGGATTTCTCTTTTAATATCCCTGTACTCTTCAAATACCTTCTTGTAGTTGCTTAATTCTCTTTGAATAGAATCCTTGGCGTATAGGTCCAAAAACTCAAGATGGTTGTCTCTGTCATATAGGGCCTGGTTTTGGTGCTGACCATGCATATCCACAAGGTAGCCCATAGACTTTTTAAGGTCAGAAACCCTTATGTTCTTGCCATTGACCCTTGTCGTGGTCTTACCATCATCAAATAGTCTTCTGGACACTATGATAGGTTCTTCTATGTCGATTTCGACACCAAATTCCCTTAAAGACCCTATAAATCTTTCATTTTTGGTGTATATAAGGGCCTCGACCAAACCATCCTTATGCCCCTTTCTAAGGAAGGTCCTATCATATTTACCGCCGAGACAAAGGTTAAGGGCTCCCAAAATAATAGATTTACCCGAACCGGTCTCACCTGTAAGAATATTAAGTTGTTTACCAAACTCCACCCTCATCTCTTCTATTAGGGCGCAGTTCTTTATATATAGTTCGTAAATCATAGCTACCTCCGCCAATGTCTCTGGCTATTTTCCTATTTATTGTCAAGTGAATGAGACTCCTCTACCAGCTTCTCAATCCTACTATAGTAGTCCTCATAGTTATTGTTCTCACTTGGAAGATACTTGTCCTCTATTACTATATCATCAACCAAGACACAATCTTCAAGTTCTAACTTATCTTCAATCTTTTCAAGGTATATCAGGTATTCTATATTACCTTCTGGCCCCTTGATAGGAGAATAGTCAAGGTCAAGTATTTTAAAACCTTCCTTAACTGCTATTTTAGATACCCTGTCTATTACCTCTATATGGGTTGAAGGCTCTCTTACGACTCCCTTTTTACCTACTTTTTCCCTACCAGCTTCAAACTGTGGCTTGATTAGGGCTACAATCCTGCCCCCCATCTTAAGTGAGGCCCAAGCCTTTGGTAAGACATTTTTAAGAGATATAAATGACACGTCTATTGATGCAAAGTCTGGTCTAGGATCTAATAAACTCTCATCTAGGTGACGTATGTTCTGTCTTTCCATGCAGACAACCCTCTCGTCCTCTCTTAGCTTCCAAGCCAACTGACCATAGCCCACATCTATAGAGTATACTTTTACAGCTCCATTCTGTAGCATACAGTCTGTAAATCCACCTGTGGAGGCTCCTATGTCCATACAGACCTTGTCTTTTAATACTAAATCAAAGTTGTTGACAGCCTTCTCCAGTTTAAGACCACCCCTACTTACATAAGGAATCTGCTTCCCCTTTACAAGTATCTCTGAGTCAATCTTGACTGCAGTACCAGGCTTATCAACCCTTTGGTTATTTACAAACACATTTCCCGCCATTATAGTTCTTCTAGCCTGTTCCCTGCTAGCAAAATATCCGAAATCTACTAGTAGCACATCAATTCTCTTCTTCATAATCTTCCCCTATTTTAATATATCTTTTATCCTAGCACTTATAGCCCCTGTGCTAAGTCCAATCTCTTTTCTTAATTCATCAACACTACCATGGGCTACAAACTGTTCAGGAATACCTATCCTATCAAGGCCTGTCCTAATGTCATTGTCTGTAAGTAATGAACCTATCCTTGAACCAAAGCCTCCAGTCACTACATTGTCTTCTATAGTAACAATATGGTCAGCATCTCTTATATATTCCAAATAAACCTCTTCATTTAAAGGCTTTAGATATCTAGCATCTAGTATCCTATACTCAAAATCACCATAATAGGAATCTCCAACCAAGTCGTTGATGACATCTAGGGCTGGCTCTAACATATTACCTATAGTCATAACTAATAGTCTTTTATTTTTATGGCCGTCAATCTTTTCATTATCCCTATATCCGTCATATATTATTCTTGGCTTACCTAGACTGTATATGTCCAGTGGTTGAGATATGTCCGATGATTGAGTGTCACTATTTATATTCAAATTAGGATACTTCCTATAGTCTATATAGTATTCATTCCCTCTTGGATACCTGATAGCTATTGGCATATCAAGCCTCTGAGAGAACTTTATCATATCTATCATCTCCTTTGTATCAGCTGGTGCCATTACACAAATATTTGGCACCAAGTTGAGGTAGGATAGGTCGAATTCACCGTGGTGGGTCTCCCCATCATTGCCCACTAGCCCTGCCCTATCTATAAGGAAGGTAACTGGCTTTTTAGTGATACATACGTCATGTATCAGCTGGTCATAGGCCCTCTGCAAGAATGTAGAATAAACTGCAAAATACGGCTTCATACCTGATTTTGCAAGTCCAGCAGCAAAGGTGACTGCGTGTTGTTCAGCTATACCAACATCAAAATACCTGTTTGGGTGGACTTTCTCATAGAAATTAAGTCCTGTACCTGTAGGCATAGCAGCTGTTATGGCTACTATATTTTCATTGTAGTTGGCCATCTCAGTAAGAGTCATACCAACAACCTTTGATATTGAATTTTTACCAGAAGATTGTACTCCAATCTTATAATCAAAACTGCTCACACCATGGTAACTCTCAGGTTTTTGCTCTGCATACCTATAGCCTTTACCTTTTACAGTCTTGACATGGACAAATTTAGGTCCATCTATACACTTCATATACTTGAAGGTCTCTATTAATTCACCTAAGTTATGACCATTAATTGGTCCAAAATACTTGATACCCATAGCATCTATAAGACCACATTCTTGTGGTGATATAGATGTCAGTATAGATTCTGTAAGCTTATTAGCCCTTCTAGATATCTTCTCACCCATCTGGGTCATATTCATTATCTTGTCTATGTTCTCCTTTAGGTTCAGGGTATCGCTCGACCTCATTATCTTGGACATATAGTCGGAAAATGCCCCTGTATTCTTGTCTATAGACATCTCGTTGTCATTAAAGACAACTATCATATTTTTCTTTGTAAAACCTAGGTTGTTCAGGGCTTCAAAGGCCATTCCACCCGTTATTGCCCCATCACCTATTACAGCTATGACTTGGTTGTCCTCGCCCTTGATATCTCTTGCAACTGCCATACCCAAGGCTGCTGATACAGATGTCGAGCTGTGACCAGTATCAAATGCATCATGGTCGCTTTCAGATTCCTTAGGAAATCCCGACATACCACGGTACTGTCTTAGGGAATCAAATCCCCCCTTACGTCCAGTCAATATCTTGTGGACATAGGCCTGGTGCCCCACATCCCACACTATCTTGTCTTTAGGACTATCAAATACCTTGTGTAGGGCCAAAGTAAGCTCTACAACCCCAAGATTAGATGCCAAGTGGCCACCGGTTACAGAGATTTTCTTTACCAGAAACTTCCTGATCTCCTTTGATAGTTCTTCAAGTTCTTTGTTATTCAGTTTTTTTATATCTTCAGGTGAGTTAACACCAGATAATATTTCATACATACCATCACCTATTTTCTAATAAGGCGTTAGGAAAAAATCAGGCCTAGTGCAATACCCAACATAGCACCAAAAAATACCTGTTTTTGAGTATGACCTATCAATTCCTTTAATTTTTCCTGTTCTATTGCCTTTTTATTGTGCCAGTCCTCTACCAGCTTGTTAATAATTGTCGCCTGTTTGCCTACAGCCTGTCTAACTCCTGAGGCATCATACATTATTATAAATGAAAAAACAGCAGCGATTGCAAAGATATCAGAGTTAAAACCGTATTTTACACCTAGCATTGTTGACAGACAAGTCACAAATGAACTATGTGAACTCGGCATACCTCCCGATGTTATAATCCTAGTTAAATCAAATTTCTTTTCTCCAGAAAACATTTTTAAAAACTGAGCCATAAAACAAGCGAAAATACTTGTCCAAAGCATTTTATTCGAAAAAAAGCCCAATAAATAATCCATACTCTTTCCCCCATTATTAAATAAAAACTTAATTTAGTGTAAGCTAGTTTTGTCTATCCCTAATAAAGTCTGCCAAGGCATTCATAAACTCGGCATCGCTGGCAAATACCTCCAGAGATGTTTTTGCCTCTTCTATCAAATTCTCAACTATTTTTTTTGACGCATCTATGCCTAGCAAACTTGGGTATGTGGACTTGTCATTGTCTAGGTCACTACCTACCCTCTTACCTAGGAGTTTTTCATCACCTTCTATATCTAGTATATCATCTACTATCTGAAAGGCTAACCCTATATTCTCAGCATACTTTGTCAGGCTTTCAAGTCTATCTTCGTCTATACCAGCTAGTATAGCACCTGCTCTCACAGATCCTACAATCATAGCGGCAGTCTTGTTCATATGTATATAGTCAAGTTTGTCCTTGTCTATTTTCTTGTCTTCACTTTCAACATCTACTACCTGACCACCTATCATGCCATATATACCAGCCCCCCTAGATATCTCGTAGGCTGCCCTAAGGCTAATCTCTGGTCTTGAATGCTTGAAGGCTGCATTTAGCATAGTCTCATAGGCTGTATTGAGTAAGGCATCCCCCGCCAATATAGCCATAGCTTCACCAAATACTATATGATTTGTAGGTTTGCCACGTCTTAGGTCATCATTGTCTAGGGCAGGCAAATCATCATGTATCAACGAATATGTATGGATCATCTCCATAGCTACACTATATGGAACAAAATCCTCTCCTTGCCCCTGACAAAGCTTGTAGGCCTCCATAAGCAGTATTGGTCTAAGCCTCTTACCTCCAGCCCTTAAACTATAGTTCATAGCCTCAAAAATAGTCTTTTGGTATCCTTCCTCCTTAGGTAAATAGGACTCTATCTTGTCTTCTATATATATACTTCTTTCTTTTAGTTCCTTCTTAAAATCCATTAAAGGTCCACACCTTCTTCCCCTTGCAAGCTGTTAAACTTGGTCACCTTTAGCTCTGCTTCATTAAGTATTTTATTGCAATGCTTATAAAGTTTTATACCCTCTTCATAGAGGTCTAAAGACTGGTCAAGTTTTATATTACCTGCTTCTAATTTACTTAAAATGTCTTCCATCTTAGAAAATGCTTCTTCGTATGAAAGCTCCTCCACTTGCCCAGCTTGTCCGTCACCTCTTTGTACATCACTTGCTAGTGGATCCATATTTATATTTTTATCGTCAGTAGATTTTTCTATCTGCATATCTTCTCCTTTACCTGGCACCTTAAACTGCCATCACTCAGCAATATATCTATATCTTCTCCAAGCTCAACATCTGTGGTCTTTTGCACCAGGCCACCGCTCGATTCAACGACTGAATAGCCCCTGTCCATTACGGAGAATGGGTTTAGGTTACCCATAGACACACCTATAAGGCTCAGCTTGTTCTTGTAGTCAACCATTCTCCTATCTACAGAAGCTGCCATCCTCTCCTGCATCCTGTCAAGCCTTACATAACTCATATCAATCATGTCCTTTTGAACTATTGTATGAGTCTTTTCTATGCTTCTTGACACTTTCTGCCTTTCAATTTCTATCTTGTTAGAAACAGCCCTTGACATACGCTTGACCAATATATCTTGACTTGCTAACAAGTCCTTTAGGTCTGGTGTGGCAAGTTCAGCCGCAGAAGATGGAGTCGGTGCCCTGAGGTCAGCAACAAAATCGCATATTGTATAGTCAGTCTCATGGCCAACAGCAGATATAATAGGTATCTTTGAATCGAATATCTTCCTAGCAAGAGCCTCGCTATTAAAGGACCATAACTCCTCCAAAGATCCACCACCCCTACCAATTATGATAGTATCTATATCATCTCTTCTATTGAAAAAGTCCAGGGCCCTTATCAAAGACTCTTCAGACCTCTCACCTTGTACCAAGACCGGAAATAGCTTGATTTCAACTCTAGGATACCTTCTCGAGACGACATTTATGATATCTCTTATAACAGCCCCTGTAGGCGATGTTATAACACCTATGACCTTTGGAAACCTAGGTATCTTTTTCTTGTGCATAGGACTGAATAGGCCTTCCTTTTCCAGTCTCTCCTTCATCTGTAGGTACTGGTAGTAAAGATTACCCATGCCCTCAACCTCTACACTATTGATATATAGTTGGTAGGCACCGTCTCTTTCATAGACCCTTACACTTCCCGATGCTATAATCTTAGTTCCGTCCTTGATCACCATATCTTGGGCAAAGTTACGCCTTAAGATGATACAGTTGACCTTTGAATCCTTGTCCTTTAAAGACAGGTATACATTACCTGATGAGTGTATTTTAAAGTTTGAAACCTCTCCCTTTACCATGACATTGCCAAGTATAGGTTCGTCAGCTATCAACTTCTTAATATATGAATTTAACTCTGATACTTCCAATGGTCTTAGCTTCATAATACACTCCTTTTTGCATAGTACACTAATTTATATTATAGAACAATTCTGCTGACAGGTCAACGTATTAGGTCTCATACTTGCCCCTTTTCAAAATAACAATCGTATGACAATATAAGAGAGAATCAAGTTTTTATGGACTTTTTATTACAATTATCCCCCAATTACTATACTGCTCTTAATCCATCAGCCTCCTAAAATCAAGCAAATAGTAGTAAGGTCGTTAAATTTAAGGTATAATATAAACTGAGAATATGGAAAAGGGAAAATATTCCTTAATGATATATTCGATAAAAATATAAACAATGGTTCAGATATTACAAAAGACTGTAGGTCTCCCTTGTAATAGGATGCAAATAAAAAAAGGAGAATAATATGAATAAAATCAAAATAATGTTTGTATGTCACGGTAATATATGTAGGTCTACTATGGCTGAGGCCTTATTTCGCCATATGGTCAAGGAGGAAGGGCTGTCTGACAGGATCTTTATAGATTCAGCTGCAACATCATATGAATCTATCGGTGAACCTGTATACTATGCTACTAGGGACAAGCTGGCTGAGTTTGGAATATCTACTGAGGGTATCTACTCAACTAAACTTAAGAAGTCCGACTTTGAGGAATTTGACTATATATTCACTATGGACCAAAACAATATGAACTATATAGTTGATGAATTCGGTAGCTATGACCCAGAAAAGGTAATCAAGTTTATGGATTTGACAGATCATCCAAGGGATATAGCTGACCCTTGGTATACAGGTAACTTTGATGATACCTATGATGATATCCATGAATGTTGCAACATATTGATGGAAAAAATCAAAAGAGAATTGTAGGATAAATAAGAAAAAATCTACCTGGGATTTGTCTTTTGGTAGGCAATCCTAGGTGTACCATCATCTACATAGATTGTACCACATCTCTCAAAACCTGCTTTTTCTATTAGATTAATCATAATCTTATTATCCTTATGGGTGTCTATTCTTATATTATCACATTTACTACTACAATACTCTATGCACTTATTGAATACTCCCTTGACCTTCCCATTTGAGGCTATCCTGTGTATAGTCCCATATTTTGCTTCATTAGGCCATCTTCCGTCTTCAATCACCTTGTAGGTAGGGTCTTCTCCAACTATAAATACAAAGACTCCACACACCTTTTCATTTTCCATTATCACATAGGAGTTGCCACTGGTTACATCTTCTACTATCCTTTTCTTGCTGGGCCTATTATCTCCCCACTGGTGAGGATTTGAGTTGGTCTTCATAAATTCTCTTGCATAAGAATAAATATCCATTATACTCGATAGGTCTGCCATTGTAGCTTTTGTAATCATAGATTATCCCCCTCATATTTTTAATATTAAACATTATTATATCATAATGTAAAACAAATAAAAAGTCCCCTCAAATACAATGATTTAAGGGGACAAAATTATTAACTTATGTCAAGGCATACACTCTTAAAGACTATACTCTCTCAACCTTCATACCTGTTTCGTGGTCATTTAGGTTCTGGTTTTCTAGGTCTGCATCTTCAACCCTAGATATAGCTACTGAAAGTGTCTCAGACTTGATATAGTCCTCAAAGTCTGCTACTGCTCCTGCAACCTCGTCATCTCCATTAAAGTAGATATTGATATTGTCAAGAACTTCAAATCCACTTGCCTTTCTCATCTGCTGTACCTTAGAGATAAACTCTCTTGCAAGACCTTCCTTTACTAGGTCATCTGTAAGAGTTGTATCAAGGATAGCGAATAGGTTGTTTTCCATAGCTACGTTAAAGCCTGGCTTAGACTCTATATTAACTAGGACTTCTTCCTTAGTAAATTCAAAGTCTGCTCCTGCAACTTCAACTGTCATTGACTCACCTGCTTCAAGCTTGGCTACTACTTCATGGGCCTCTAGACCTCTTAGTACCTTACCAAATTCGTTTACATTCTTTCCTAGCTTTGGTCCAAGTACCTTGAAGTTTGGCTTTAGGTTGAAGTTCATGTATACTCCTAGGTCCTGTACAAAGTGAACCTTCTTAACGTTTAGTTCTTCCTTGATTAGCTCAACTAGGTCTCCTAGTAGCTCTTCAAACTTGCCATCTATCAATACTTCAGCTATTGGCTGTCTTACCTTGATCTTAGAGTTTTCTCTAGCTGCTCTACCAAGTGTCACTAGGTCTCTAGATAGGTCCATCTTCTTTTCAAGGTCAAGGTCTATAAGGTCCTTATTTGCTCTTGGGTAATCAGCACAGTGTACTGAGTATTCTCCAGTCAAGTTCCTATACATTTCTTCTGATAGGTATGGTGCAAATGGAGCTATCAACTTACAGAATTCTGTTAGGACTTCGTATGTTGTATTGTATACTGACTTCTTGTCCTGAGTAAGTTCTGTTCCCCAGAATCTTCTTCTTGACCTTCTGATGTACCAGTTAGATAGGTCATCATTTAGGAATTCAGTCATTCTTCTTATAGTCTTGTTGACTTCAAATATTTCAAGGTTTTCTTCTACTTCTGCCTTTAGGTTGTTGAACTTAGATAGGATCCATCTGTCTAGTTCTGGTCTATCCTTGTAGTCTACAAAGAAGTCGTTTGGATGGATGCCATCTGTGTTGGCATATAGTGTAAAGAATGTGTATGTGTTCTTTAGGGTACCAACAAACTTAGATACTATTTCCTTTAGGCCGTCTTCGTCAAACCTGATTGGTGTCCATGGTGGTGATACGTATAGTAGGTACCATCTTAGGGCATCTACACCGTACTTGTCAAACATTTCAAATGGGTTGATTGTGTTACCCTTTGACTTGGACATCTTCTTACCGTTCTTGTCTAGGACTAGGTCAGTTACTAGGACGTTCTTATATGGAGCCTTGCCTGTTACGAATGTAGATACAGCAAGTAATGAGTAGAACCATCCTCTAGTCTGGTCTATACCCTCACAGATATAGTCAGCTGGGAATAACTGGTCAAAGTCTTCCTTGTGCTCAAACGGATAATGCCACTGAGCGAAAGGCATTGCTCCTGAGTCAAACCAGCAGTCTATAACTTCTGGAACCCTAGTCATTGGCTTGCCACAATCTGGGCACTTAAGGTGTACTTCATCTATGTAAGGTCTGTGTAGTTCTATTGTTTCTGGATCAACATCTTCAATAGCTAATTCAGCTAGTTCCTGTCTAGATCCTACTGTAGTCTTGCAACCACAGTCTTCACACTTCCATACTGGCAGTGGAGTTCCCCAATATCTAGTTCTTGATATAGCCCAGTCCTTTAGTTCTTCTAGCCAGTTACCAAATCTTCCCTGACCGACGAATTCTGGATACCAGTTTACACCGTTGTTATTTTCTATTAGCTTGTCTTTTAACTTAGTCATTTCTATATACCAGCCTGGGTTGGCGTAGTATACAAGAGGTGTACCACATCTCCAGCAGTGTGGATAGTTGTGTTCTACCTTTATCTTAGAGAATAGCTTGTTCTCTGCTGCAAGCCACTTGATGATTTCAACATCTAGGCCTTCTTCCATTACAAACTTACCTTCCCAAGGAGTTGTAGTGAACTTACCTTCTGAGTCAACAGGCTGTACAAATGGAAGTGAGTATTTTCTACCCATATTGTAGTCGTCTTCACCAAAGGCTGGTGCTGAGTGTACTATACCAGTACCATCAGTTGTAGTTACATATTCGCCACAAGTAACGAAAAACGCCTTTTCTTCTACATTTACAAACGGCATCAACTGTTCGTATTCCTGGTATTCTAGGTCCTTACCCTTTAGAGTTTCAAGAACAGTGTATTCCTTATCTCCTAGGTGCTTGTCAAGTAGGTCTTTTGCAAGATAGTATACTTCATCTTCAACCTGAACTTTTACATAGTCTACTTCTGCATTAACAGTAAGGGCTACGTTTGATGGTAGAGTCCAAGGAGTTGTTGTCCAAGCTAGGAAGTACTCGTTTTCTGTACCCTTCTTCTTGAACTTGGCAACAAGTGTGTTTGACTTGATTTCCTTGTATCCCTGGGCAACTTCGTGTGATGCAAGACCTGTTCCACATCTAGGACAGTATGGTAGGATCTTATGACCCTCGTATAGTAGTCCTTCCTTGTTGAACTTGTCTAGTATCCACCAAAGTGTTTCTATATAGTTGTTGTCTAGAGTGATGTATGGGTCATCTAGGTCAACTGAATATGCCATTCTCTCTGTCATCTTTCTCCATTCTCTTTCGTAAGAGAATACAGAGTCTCTACACTTCTGACAGAAATCTTCTACACCGTAATCTTCTATAGCCTTCTTATCTGATAGGCCTAACTGTTTTTCTACCTGTAGCTCAACTGGTAGACCATGAGTATCCCAACCAGCCTTTCTAGGAACCTTGTAGCCACTCATTGTTTTGTAACGACATACCCAGTCCTTTAATGTTCTAGATATAACGTGGTGGATACCAGGGTTACCATTGGCTGTTGGTGGTCCTTCAAAAAATACATATGTTGGGTCATTTTTACCCTTCTCTAATACCTTGTCAAGTATCCTGTCTTCTGTCCATCTTTTAAGAGTTACTTCTTCTGCCTCTGCAACAGTACAGTCAAGTAATGGTTCAAAAACATTCTTCTTTTCCATAGTTTTCCTCCTTATATTTTAATACTCTAAATTTATTTTTTGGTGTAACGAGTAATAGTATAATTGCAAATAAAAAACTCGTCCTATGCATATGCAAGGGACGAGAAAATCGCGTTACCACCCAAGTTCCCAGGAAAATCCTGGACTCTCAATTAGTCTATATCGTGACTAGACGGTCGACCTAGTAATGGATATACTCCATTTTCAGCCTTCTGCTCAGAAGTGATTTTCAAACTAGACATCATTTATCGGCTCCCACCATACCCGACTCGCTAAAAACTATTCTAGTCCTACTGTCTTCATCAATGCATTGTGTTCTTCAATTACTATGTTAATCATTATATTGCACTTCATAAAAAAGGTCAATACTTTTTTGTAGAAAATAAAATAAATCTTCAGAAAATTACTTTATATTAAATATATCTTCAGGTGATCCTTTTTCTTTTAGGTCTTCTGCTGTGACTATCTCTTCATCTATTGCTGCCATAGATATAGTCTTGTCTTCTTCTTCCTGTACATCCTCTAAAACAGACATTCTCATTGTGCCTGAATTTTCATATGAAACTGGAGAATTTACCTGATTAAAGCTTTCTCTATCTGTTTCAACATCATTAAATATATCATCAACATTCTTCATTTCATCTTCTAAAAGTGATTTGAACTTGTTTCTGAATACCTTAAATTCCTTTACTAGTGATTCGTATTCGTTTCTTATCTCAACAACCTTGTTGTTGGCCTTGTCTATCATCTGCTTAGACTGTAATTCAGCTTCCTGAACTATAACTCTAGCTTTTTTATTAGCGGCATTTGTAGTATCTTCTGCAGCTGACTGGGCTGTTATAAGAGTCTCTTTTAGAGTCTCCTCAATGCTTGAGTACTTACCAACCTGGTCCTTATACATAGATAGCTTTTCCTTTAAAGATTCATTTTCTTTTAGAGTCGCTTCAAAATCTTCTCTGATCTCATCTAAAAATATATCAACTTCAGCTTCATTATAGCCCCTAAATCCCTTTTTAAATTCTTTTGATTCTATAATTTCTGGTGTAATCATTAGTCCCTCTCCCTATCTTTATAAAATATACACATAAGATAGACACATAGATCCATTTATGTCTTCTTATCTATACACTGTATAGAATTATTTAAATACCTTTATCTTTAGCCTGGTTTTACCTTTTTTACTGACACCACCAATCTCATCCAAGACAAACTTCCCACATTTTCTAACTGAGATAACCGACTTTTCTTCGACTTGTTTAGATGGATTGTCTATTTTTTCATAATCGACACTTACATACTCAGCACCTATAAACTTAGATGCCTCCTGCCTAGATAAGTTAAATACTCCTGCAATAATACCATCAAGCCTTAATGATGCCACACTGATATTCTTTATATCGAATTCATCTTCTACTGGAATAATATCACAAATCCCTATCTCTTTTACAGTGACCCTATTCCTAGCAACCTTCTCAAGATTATATAGAACATAATCACCCATATCGGAACTAACTATTATCTGGCAATAATCTTCATGTACTAGGATGTCTCCCAACTTTTCTCTTTTGATTCCTAGCCCCAAAATTGACCCTAGGTAATCCCTATGAGACACAGACTTGAATTTGAAGTTGCCGCTAACCTGAAAACACCTGATACTTGATTCTTCACTTAAGTCACAGTAGTATTGGGATATCAGCATCACAGACCTGATAGCCCCATCATAACCACCTTCTAACTTGTACTTCAAGTCAGGCTCAGTATTCAATATAGCAACAGCGTTTTTTACTTCATATGGATTTAAAAACTCTGTTGACCTTATTGAATGCGACTTCAAAACACTATTACATGAGTCGATTACTCTATACATTTTTACCTTTAGTTCTTCATCCTTTATATGATTTGTAAGCTTTAGCTTGTCCATATTAGCACCTACAAGAACATATATATCATTCTTTTTATAAATCCAAGTAACAATATAGCAACTAATGGTGTAAAATCAATAGTTCCTGTATTAAACCTAGAAATAACCCTCCTAATAGGTTCTTCAACTGGAGATGTTATATCTTCTAAAAATCCATACAACTTGTATCCTATCGAACCCGGAAACCAAGAGAGTAAAGCCTTGATGATAATAGCCCAAGAAATGAACTCCATAAGGTAAACTAAAGCTATCTTAATTGTTTCCATATCTTACTCCTACTTATTCTGCCAAGGGAAAATTGCCTTGCTCTCTAATTCTTTCTTTATGCTAGCATCAACATCTACATTCTTTGGCGCTAGTATAAATATAGACTTTGATACTCTCTGTATACTTCCGTCAAGCACATACACAGCCCCATTCATAAAGTCAAAAATAGACTTTTTAATTGACTGCTGAGTCATACTTTCTAAATTAACTATTACTGTCTTTCTAAGCTTTAGGTGGTCTGCTATAAGTGCAGCATCATCGTATACCTTAGGTTCAACAATAACTACCTTCATCTGGTTATGGCTGTATTCAGGTACCCTGTTTGCTCCTATACCTGTACTATAAGGAAAGTCCTGTTCACTGCCATCTTCGAATTCTTCTTCAGATTCATCATATTCATCATATCCATCTTCATACTCTTCATATGCATCGTATTCTTCTTCTGAATTATCCTCGTCTATTACCATCCAGTTTCTCAACTTCCCCATTCTATCCTTTAAGCCTGCCATAATATACCTCCTGTAACATCTATTCAACATTTTATTTAGATTCTTATTTTTATTTTCTTCTTAAATTTAAAGTTTATATTTACTTGCTGTAATCTCTTTTACCAAATATGCTAGTTCCCACTCTTACTATTGTAGAACCTTCTTCAATCGCAATCTTGTAGTCACCACTCATTCCCATTGATAACTCTTTCATCTTCACATTATCCAATCCTAAACGATCTATGCTTTGAGATAGGTCTCTTAGCCCCCTAAAACAAGCTCTGACACCTTTTTCATCCGCATCAGCTGCTGCCATTGTCATCATACCAACTATCCTAATCCTTGGACAATTGCTGGAGCAGTACCTTACAAAGTCTTCAACATCACTAGGTCTTAGGCCATGCTTTGATTCTTCGCCTGACATATTGACCTGTACAAGACATTTTATATCCCTATCTATCCTGTCAGCCCTGAGATTTATCTCGTCAGCCAACCTTACCCTATCAAGAGAATGTATAAGTTCAACCTTGTCAATGATATATTTAACCTTGTTGGTCTGGAGTGACCCTATTTGATGCCACTTCACCCTATCCTTGATAATATCGTATTTTCTCGCTAGTTCCTGGGGTTTGTTCTCCCCAACTTCTTCGACACCCAATTCTATAGCAGATTCAACTACATCAACATCAACTGTCTTAGTTACACCTAGCAGTAATATGGATTTTGGATCTCTATTAGATGAGAGCGCAACTTGATTAATAGAGGCTCTTACTCTTTCTAAATTGTCTTTTAAACTATCCATCAGTCCACCCTCCTTTAGTCTCATATGAAAATGAGCAAAATATTACATATAGTATATTATATCAAAAAGTCTAGGTCTTGTACCGTTTAAATTGAAATTTGTTATTATAATTTAAAAATTGTTTCGTTTTCGTGCTTCTTTGACCTAGTCATCAGGTCAGTAACACCACTTTTAGGGTCGATTTCACCCTTTATGACCTTATATATGCATTCTGTAATCGGCATCTCTATGTCCAATTCCTTGGCTTTTTTGTAGATGGCTTCAGTAGCAACTATACCTTCTACCACCATCTGGATTTTTTCCTGAGTCTCTTCAAGACTATAGCCTTGACCTATCAAGATACCAGCCCTCCTATTTCTAGAGTGCATAGATGTACAGGTAACTATAAGGTCTCCTATACCAGATAGTCCAGAAAAAGTTGATAAGTCCGCTCCAAGACTAACTCCGAACCTAGATATTTCAGTAAGGCCCCTAGTCATCATGGCAGCCTTTGAATTGTCACCAAAATCAAGACCATCAAGGATACCAGCCCCAAAAGCTATGATATTCTTTGATGCTCCTGCAAGCTCAACCCCTATCAGGTCTGAGTTGGTATATATTCTTATAAACTTATTCATAAAATAGTCTTGAACCTTTTGAGATATGTTTATATCTTTAGATGCAGCTACAAGTGCTGTAGGTATATTTTTAGCAACCTCTTCAGCATGAGATGGACCAGAAAGCATACAGTACTTAGCCCCCGGTATTATCTCTTCAACTATTTGAGATATCCTCATACCGCTTGTGTGCTCAATCCCCTTGGCTACATTAACAATAATCTGTTCAGGATTTACAATATTTTTTATAGACATGCATAGGCTCCTCACCTGTTGTGATGGAACGGCAAGAACAATCATCTCTGAATCCTTTATAGCTATTTCTATATCAGAACTTGCTTTAATAGTTTCAGATAAAACGACCTCAGGCAAATATTTAGAATTAGTGTGCCTATCATTTATTTCGTCAGCCTGGTCCTTTCTCCTAGCCCATAGAAGGGGTTCGTAACCATTGCTATCCAGAACCATGGCTAGGGCACAACCCCAACTTCCTGCACCTAATATACATACTTTACTCATAATTACCTCCTTTTCTAGGACTTTTTCCTATCTCTAATGTAAAAGGCTGTAAATATCTCTTAATATATAAAAGTATCTACAACCCTAAATTATTTTCTTAATCTATTATTTATTTTCTTGAGAAATTTAATTTATTTTCTTCTCCCCTAATCAGCCTTTTTATATTCTCCCTATGCCTATATATTACCAAAACAAAGAATAATATACAGAACCATACCCCTAATAGGTCTGCCCTAATATACATCAGTATTGCAAATAATAGGACTCCAAATATTGAACCCACTGATACATACCTAGTAATCGAAACTAGTATTACAAAAAACAGCATTGCAAACAGTGTTGATAGGGGTGAGATAGCAAGCATGGCTCCATAAGTAGTAGCAACACCCTTACCACCTCTAAACTTTAGAAATACTGGCCAACAATGACCTAGCACCACACTAAGAGCTGCCAAATACCTACATAAATCAATGTCTACCCTAAAGTAGCCAGCCATGAAGTAGGCAATTAATACAGCTATAGTACCTTTGAAATAGTCACCAAAAAAAGTCAGGAGTCCTGCCTTGAAACCAAATACCCTAAGAGCATTTGTAGTGCCTGGATTTTTTGACCCCTTGGTTCTTATATCACTGTCAAATACATACTTGCTAATAATATATGAACTTGATATATTACCTAGCAAATAAGACAAAATAACAATTAAAATATATACTAGCATTGTAAATTCTCCCAACTATCTTCTTTTTTGTTTATACTCAATTCTAATTGAAGTACCCTCATATCCAAAGTTTTCTCTCATCCTATTCTCAATATATCTTGTATATGAGAAGTGAGTAAGCTCCTTGTCATTTATAAATAGGGTAAATGTAGGCGGTTTTACTCCTGTCTGAGTACCGTAGTATATCTTTAGTCTTCTACCCTTGTCAGATGGTGGCTGGTTAAGCATAACAGCCTCTGCTATTACCTGGTTAAGAACTGATGTAGATACCCTCTTATTCTGCTCAGATGATACATATACAACAGTCTCTAGTATTTTTGCTATTCTCTGGTTAGTTACAGCTGAAACAAATACTATAGGGGCATAGGCCATGAATGGGAACTTCTCCCTAATACTCATCTTGTAATTACCCATAGTCTTGTTGTCCTTTTCTACTAGGTCCCACTTGTTGACTACGAATATACATGCCTTCCCTTCATCATGGGCAATACCGGCTATCTTGGTGTCCTGTTCAGTAACACCCTCAGTGGCATCTATTACTATAAGTACTACATCAGCCCTATCTACAGCTGACATAGACCTGATTACAGAGAACCGCTCTACATTTTCATATACCTTTGAACGTCTCCTGATACCTGCAGTATCTATTAGGAGGAACTTGTTGTCTCCCTGCTCAAAGTATGTGTCTATTGCATCTCTTGTAGTTCCTGCTATTGGAGATACTATTACCCTTTCCTCACCTAGGATATTATTTAAGATTGAAGATTTACCTGCATTTGGCTTACCAGTTATGGCTACCTTTATCACATCTTCATCGTATTCAGTATTTAAACCATCTGGGAAATTCTTTACGATTTCATCTAGCAAGTCACCAAGACCTATTGCATTGGCTCCTGATACAGCAAATGGCACATCAAGTCCGAGTTCGTAAAAGTCATATACATTGTCCCACTGGCTCTTAGAGTCAATCTTGTTGACAACTAGTAATACTGGCTTGTTAGTCTTTCTAAGTATGTCTGCAACCTCCCTGTCAGCAGCAGTAAGACCGCCCTTACCATCTACTACAAATAGGATTACGTGGGCCATATCGACTGCTAGCATAGCCTGGTTTCTCATCTGAGATATGATTATATCATCAGATTCAGGTTCTATACCACCAGTGTCTATTATTGTAAAGTACTTGTTTAACCACTCTACTTCACCAAATATTCTATCCCTTGTGACACCTGGAGTGTCCTCTACTATCGATATCTTCGTTCCTGTCAATTTATTGAATAAGGTAGACTTTCCAACATTAGGTCTACCAACTATTGCTACTATCGGTCTATTATCCATATTTTCACTTCCTTTTCTTATATAAATATACGCTCTTTACCACAATATACTATTATACATTATATTCTATCAAATATGTTAAAATTAGCCATATTTGACAAAAATTTTATCTTGACTTATTCTTCCTCTTGTCTTTTTCTTATTTTTACAAGGTCAAACTCTATCGTAAATTTGGTGCCTAATCCCAGCTCAGACTCTACAAAAATCTTTGCATCCAATGACCTGACTATATGCTTGACTATAGCCAGTCCTAGTCCAGTACCCTCAATATTTTGGGACCTAGACCTAGACACCCTATAAAACCTTTCAAAGATCCTATCTAGGTCATCCTTGTCTATACCTATTCCATTGTCCTCTATTTCAAGCACAAGCCTTGTAGAATCTTGCCTATACTTTATTTCTACCTTGCCGCCCTTTTGATTGTACTTGATTCCATTGGTCACTAGGTTTATCAAGAGGTCCTTGAAGTACTCCTTTTGAGTATAGATTAGGTCGTCTATATTTGAGTAGTCAAAATTAACTGACACTGAGTAACGCTCAGCCTTTTCATTTAATAGGTCGCCGACATACTCACTAACTTCCCTAATGGAAAACTCTTCTTTAGTGAGCTCGACTTGACCCTCTATTGACGATATCAAGAGTATATCATTTATCAATATTGTAAGCCTCCTAGACTCATTCTCTATAATATCTAAAAATCTTTTTCTAACCTCTGGGCTGATATCCTCATCCTTACTCTTTAATGTCTCAACAAATCCCTGTATGGAAGTAAGAGGGGTCTTTAATTCATGACTCACATTGGCTGCAAAGTCTCGTCTTACATTTTCAAGCTTCCTCATCTCAGTCACATCTTCAATATTTACAACAGTAGATATGCTCAGGTTGTCTATATCCTGCATTCTGACTGGATCTATCTTGACCCTATATATCCTGTTTCCTTCAACCTTTAACTCCTTGGTTATAGAGTAGTTTATACCTATATTATACACCAAAAAGTCCTTTAGTCCCCCATCTCGTATAACGTCGATTACATATTCACCCTCTACAATAGCTTGTGAATCACAACCTAAGAGTAATTTTGCTTCTTTGTTTGCAAGATATATCTTCTTGTTTATGTCCACGACAAGTATTCCGTTTGTAACAGACTTGATGATAGCATCCAACTGGTCATTCTTACTCTGAACCTCATTGAAATACCTATCTATCATCTTTGCCATCCTATTTAGGTTCTTTGCCAGCCTATTGGTGTACCTAGATTTTGGTATATCCATCCTAGCCTTAAAATCCTTGTTCCTAACCCTATTTGTAAACTTCATCATGGTCTTTGTAAACATCCTAACCTCCATGAAATTCTTGTACATAAATAATATTGCAGTCCAAGAAGCCACTAAAAGGATAGCTATCAAGTATAGTGTTGTTTTCATTTTTTCCCTTTCACTTCAATAAAAATAGGATAATAAATCTAGTTTACTACCCCATAAAAACTTATTTTATTTTGTAGCCAAGCCCACGGATAGTGTCGATAAAATTTTCATCTTCTCCTAGTTTTTTTCTAAGATAACGAATATGGACATCCACAGTTCTAGTCTCTCCAAAATAATCATAGCCCCATATCTTTTCAAGAATATATTCTCTGGATATTACTCTACCCTTGTTCTCAAGTAGTAGCTTGAGTATCCCATATTCCTTGACAGTTAGGTCTATCAACCTGTCTCTTAAATATACCTCGTGCCTATCAAGTTCCAAGATCAAATCTCCAGCTTTTAACTTGTTTGAACCTATCTTGTTGGTTTTGTTGTTAGAATCTTGCTTATTATATCTCTTTAGGATATTCTTGACCCTAGCAGACAACTCCTTGATACTAAAGGGCTTGGTCACATAGTCATCCGCCCCTATGGTAAGTCCCTCTAGTTTGTCTTCTTCCATGTTCTTGGCAGTCAACATTATAACTGCTATGTCGTCATAGTCTTCATCACTTCTAATAATATTCAAAAGCTCTATACCACTCATCTTGGGCAACATCCAGTCTAGTAAAACTAGGTCAGGCTTGTCTTGCTTGATTATATCTAGACCGTCAAGACTTGACATAGTGGTTATAACTTCATATCCCTCCAGGCTAAGGTTAAAGTCTAGAAGTTCTAATATATGTTCTTCATCATCTATTATTAATATTCTATCCAAATTTCCCCTCCTAGCATTAAAGTATCTCTATAATTGTACCTATTCTCTTGTCTGTTTTGTTATGAGCCCTATATGAATAAAATAGGTCTGAATTTTCTACAGTACATATATTCAGCTTGTTTATATTTTCTGATTTGACTCCCAAAGCAAGCATTAAAAGTTCGTTAATCCTACCAAGATCTAGATGGTAACTAGAACCTATCTTGTCATATGCAGTCTGCCAATCAGACATAGGTATAGACTTTTCTTTCATAAACTCTTCAAACTTGTAGTATAGGTCATCCCCTACCTCAAAATTGCCTAGTCCTATAAAGGGACCTATATAGGCATGTAGGTCGCCCGGTTCAGTCTTATATTCTTTTTCCATCATCGAAATTGACTCTTCAACTATAGAACCATAAGTACCCCTCCATCCGGCATGAATAGCCGCTACAGCCTTGTTAATAGGGTCTATCAATACTACTGGAACGCAATCGGCCGTATATATTATAAGACCAGTATCTTCAATATTGCTAGTCATAGCATCTGCATCTTGGATATCAGTTCTAGTGCTTTCGTCAATTTTTCTGACAAGGTTTGAATGTATCTGATGGTTAGATACTATCCTAGAATTGTTTATACCGACCTGGTCAGCCAGTTGACCTATGTCATCTGAAGACTTGGCATCTATTGATGAAAGTGTATAGGTCAACCTAAAATTATTATTCTTTAAGACTATGCAGTTATCACAAATGTCTATATCACTTAATAAGGCTTCTTCTAATTTATTGTTTGACAAGAGCCTCTTAACTTTATCGACATCAATCACTTTTTTATTCGTCTTCTCCACCAAACCTATCTCCTCTTTCCTTAAGGATATTTTCTAGCTCATTGACAAAGGTATTTAAGTCCTTAAACTGCCTATATACAGATGCAAACCTAACATAGGCTACCTCATCGACTTCTTTTAGCCTCTCCATCACCATTTCTCCTATCTTCTGTGACTCTATCTCATCAAGAAACATCTTATTTATTTCAGTCTCAATTGAATCCACTAGGTTCTCTATTGTGGCAACGGATACAGGTCTTTTTTCACATGACCTAATTAATCCAAATTTTATCTTATCTCTATCGAATGACTCTCTTCTGCCATCCTTTTTGATTACCATAACAGGTATCATTTCAATTTTTTCATATGTTGTAAATCTTTTCTTGCATTTTTCACATTCACGACGACGTCTTATAGAACCGCTGTCTATGTGCCTTGAGTCTAGCACTTTAGACTCTTTATGTTCACAATAAGGACAAAGCATATTTTCTCCCTTCTGGATACTAGTGGTTTTTAACTAGTCCCTCAAAAATACAAAGTATCTGCACCCTCAATTATAAGTTATATTTATAAGGGGTCGTTTTTATAAAAATAGGCTCAACCATAAGCTGAGCCTTTATTCTTAGATATTATTTATTATTTTTTTCTTCTTAAAAATGTAGGTATCACCATATCATCATCACCAGCAGTTACAGGCTCATCGAAACTATTTGTAAATGTCTTTTCTGGTGCTGGTGCTGGCTTAGGCTGTTCAGTTGCCCTTGGTATTTCGTTATACTTTGGTGTAACTGGCTGTGCCTGTCTTCTAAGCTGTGGAGATGTAAATAAATCATCAGCATTGTCCTGTAGGCCAGTAGCAACAACTGTGATCACTATTTCATCACCAAAGTCTTCTCTTGTAGCAGCACCGAATATAATCATTGCATCCGGATCGCACTTCTGTCTTATGATATCAGTCGCTTCACTGACTTCAAGTAGACCAAGGTCTTTACCACCTGTAACGTTGATAAGAACTCCCTTAGCTCCATCTATTGTAGTCTCAAGAAGTGGAGACTCAATAGCCTGCTTAGCTGCAGCAATAGCCCTATCTTCTCCTGAAGCTGTACCCATACCCATATGAGCAAGTCCCTGGTCCTTCATGATGGCTTCAACGTCTGCGAAGTCTAGGTTGATTAGGGCTGCTTCTGAGATTAGTCCTGATATAGACTGGATACCCTGCTTTAATATATCATCTGCCTTTGAAAGGGCATCTGTAATACTTGTTCTCTTTTCTATTATCTGAAGAATCTTGTCATTTGGTATAGTGATTAATGTATCAACATTCTTTCTTAGCTCTGCTATACCTTCTTCAGCCTTGTTCATCCTTACCCTACCTTCAAATGAGAATGGCTTAGTAACTACCGCTACTGTTAAGGCTCCTACACTCTTGGCTATCTGGGCAACTACTGGAGCAGCACCTGTACCTGTACCACCACCCATACCAGCAGTGATAAATACCATGTCTGTTCCTTCTAATTCTTTCTTGATTTCATCTGCAGATTCTTCAGCTGCCTTCTTACCCTTGTCAGGATTAGCACCAGCTCCCAAACCCTTAGTTAATTTTTCACCTATCTGTAATATATGATCAGCCTTAGATGACTCTAGGGCCTGCTTATCTGTATTTACAGCTACATATTCTACTCCTCTAACACCAGAGTTAATCATTACGTTGACAGCATTATTACCGCCGCCACCTACTCCGATAACTTTAATTTTAGCAGCACCAGTCTGCTCTTCAACAAAGTTCAACATTTGTAAACCCCCATTCGCTTATGTATTATGTCTAATTCATTTTAACTTATCAATTTAATAAATAGTATCTCTCCTAAGTAAAAAGTTTTTGACCTTAGTCCTCCCGCTCTTGGGGATAATGAAAACTTTCCAGTTGAAATATAAAGATATTCTATCTACTATATAATAGCCTATATGCACGTGTAATTGCAAGGCTTTTTTAAAACTTTTTATTTATTTAGCTCATCTTCAACGTGTTTGTAAATTTTTTCAAGAGCATCTGGCTTTCCAAATTCCTTTGAAGCCTTTGACATGGATGCCAACCTATCACCATCATTTATTAAGGAGAATATAGCCCTGTCAAGTGACTCTGGATTTAGTTCTTTTTCAGTTATACATATTCCCGCTCCAGCAGCCTCCAAACTCTTGGCATTGTACTCTTGGTGGTTCTCTGCTGTATAAGCCTTTGGTACTATTATAGCCGGTATACCCACTGCTGTTATCTCAGCAAGGGATATAGCGCCTGCACTACCTATAGTAAGGTCAGCTGCAACCAGGTTGTTGGCCATATCATCTAGGTATGGTACTATCTTCTGGTCTTGACCTAGCTTTAAGTGGCCATAGTCAGCCATAAATTTGTCATAGTAGGTCCTGCCTGTGGCTACCATAAAGGCTATTTTATCTTCTACCATCTTTGGTAGGGCTAACTTTAGGGCGTCATTGATTTCCTCTGAACCCCCACTACCACCAGACACTAGGACCATCCTCTTGTCTGTATCTATTCCAAGTTTTTTTCTGGCATCTTCTTTTTTGGTAGTCAATATATCATCTCTGACTGGGTTACCTGTAAGCCTAAGCTTGCCCCTGACTCCCTCAGCAAACCTCTTATGAGAATCCTCGAAACTAGTCATGACAAAATCCACATTTTTAGACAACATCTTATTTGTCATGCCTGGAAAAGAATTCTGCTCATGGATACAAGTCTTGATTCCCATCTTGCTTGCCCTAAGTACAACAGATCCACTTACATAGCCTCCTGTACCGATTACCATGTCAGGCTTAAACTTTTTAATTATTCTTTTTGAGTCAGACAGGGATTTTATAAACATTAGGACTCTTTTTACGTTTTCAAAATCTATCTTTCTCTTAAATCCTTTTACTCTTATATATTCAATGTCATATCCGTACTTTGGTACTATTTCAGACTCTATGCCTTCTTTAGTACCCACAAAGAGAATCTCTGCGTCCGGATTATTCTCTTTTATTTTATTTGCAATGGCTATGGCTGGATATACATGACCACCAGTTCCACCACCTGATAATATCACTCTCATAAATTCCTCTTTTCATCTTATCCTAATAGACCCTTTAAACAAAATTACTTTTCTAGGTCAGCTACTAGTTTTTTGAACTCCCTACCTCTTTCTTCATAGTTGTTGTACATGCCCCAGCTAGCACAAGCAGGAGATAGGAGTACTATATCTTTTTCCTTGGCAATTTGGGCTGATTTTTCAACTGCTTCTTTTAGGTCATTAACCCTGTAAAGGTCGGTAAAACCATGCTTTCTTGCTGTCTCTTCTATCAAATCTCCAGTCTGACCTAGTATAACAACTGACCTTACATAGTCTTTTGCTATCTCAAAGAGTTCGTTAAAGTCACTACCCTTGTCATAACCACCAGCTATTAGGATTATTGGGTCTTTGTAGGATTGGACTGCCTTGATAGTTGAGTCTGGATTAGTTCCCTTTGAGTCGTTGACGTATTTTACACCCTTAACAGTGTCCACATACTCCAACCTATGCTCTACAGCCTTGAAGGTCTTTAGGACTTTGACTAGCACTTCTATTTCTACTCCTAGGGCTAGGGTCAAACCAATGGCAGCCATACAGTTTTCTAGGTTGTGGCCACCTGGTAGGCTTAATTCATCTGCCTTTAAAAGGGCAATTTCTTCTATTTCATTGTTGACAATTATGTTATTATCGTCATCTAGGTAGATTCCTCTTTCAAACTTGTCTTTTCTTGAGAAAAATACAACATCAGCATGACAATCCTCTGCCATGGACCTTGTAATAGGATCGTCATAGTTCAGTATACAGACAGTATCATCAACCTGGTTCTCAAATATTCTCGCCTTGGCCTTAGCATAGTTCTCCATTGTGTGGTGCCTATTCAAATGGTCCTCTGTAAGGTTAAGAACTGTAGATGCTGTAGGAGAAAACATATCTATGCTCTCAAGCTGGAAGGAAGATAGTTCTGTTACAAGGACAGCACCATCTCCAGCCATTTCAACTGCCTCTATAGCTGGATTGCCTATATTACCTACTACATAAGTCTCAACACCCTGGGCCTTAAATATCTCACCTACTAACGAAGTTGTAGTAGTCTTACCATTTGTTCCGGTTATGCCTACAAACCTAATATTCTTTTTAAGTCCTGCTTGGTAGGCAAGCTCTATCTCACTTATAACCTTTTTTCTATTATTTTTAATGGCCATGATATAATCAAGGTCTAGGGGTACTCCCGGAGATACCACTGCCATATCAATATCTTGTACTTCATCAGTATTAGGATTTCGTCCAAGTATAAATCTAACATCACCCATAGACTCTAATTCTTGACATATACCCTTTAAGTCCTCTTCAGACTTTGAGTCATTGACAACTAGGACAGCACCCTGCCTTAGAAGGTATCTTGCTGCAG
This sequence comes from Peptostreptococcus anaerobius 653-L, assembly GCF_000178095.1. Lineage (NCBI taxonomy): Bacteria > Bacillati > Bacillota > Clostridia > Peptostreptococcales > Peptostreptococcaceae > Peptostreptococcus > Peptostreptococcus anaerobius. The sequence goes on from NZ_ADJN01000043.1 coordinate 64,847, forward strand.
CTAGACCAGACCTAGCCATGCCGACAACAAGTATTTTTTTATTTTCGAACATATAAAACACCTCTATCTATATACATTTTTGTTATAAAAACAATCATTCAAAGTATATTATATCACAAAAAAATATAAATAAGGGAAATTAACATTAATGCAAGTACTAAAAATATCTACTAACTAATCTATAACGAGCATTCCCATTAGTATATCTACGTAATCAAAGGATGCTTCCTGATCATGAGGCAATATCTTATAGTAAAACCAATACTAATAAATATTCTATATATTTTGAAGGATTGTTAATACTACACACTGATATTTGCCACTAGTTTATTTTTTTATAATAGCTTTTATGAAACATTCTCCACAAAACCACTGTTTGTATTTTTCATCAACCTTTTCCTCATCCTTTAAGGCAAAAAATGGTAAAGGGTGTGAAAAAGAAATTAGCATTCCACCTATCTCTTCAAACAAATTTTCCTCATCTGAAACATTAATATTCAACTCATCACATATTGGAAATAAGGGTTCATCATCATTATCATAAGCACCAAAATAAAATTCTTCCTGATACTTTGGAATACCACATAAATCTCCACAAATTATTGCACGAATCATATAAACCTCAGAAAATAGACTTTCTTCCTCATTTTCTGGAATTGAGCAATGTTTTATCATAACTTTAGATAAGTCGATACCAAACTTCTCCTAACTTCAATAAAGTTTTTCAAATCATTATGTCAAATATTCATATTATTTCCTTTTATTGTCTTCATGATAACATTCTAACTATAACTAGTCAATAATATTCATTAAAATACAAAAAACGGACTAGGGGAAAATCCTCTAATCCGAATATTTATAGGTATTTTATTATTAACATCATCTATGATTTTTACTAAACCTTCTACACTCTATCTTATAGATCCATTAAAACATGGCCACTACTCCGATTATAGCAAGTAGGGCTGCCACCAACCAAAATATAAATACAACCTTAGTCTCTGGCCAACCGCACTGTTCATAGTGGTGGTGAAGTGGTGCCATCTTGAATACTCTCTTTCTTGTCTTCTTGAAATAAAGTACCTGTATTATAACTGATAGGGCCTCAGCAAAGTATATGCCTCCAACTATCGGTATCAGTAGGGCTGAATTGGTAAATAGGGCAAAGGCTGTAACTGCACCACCAAGTGCCATAGAACCAGTATCTCCCATAAATACCTTGGCTGGGTTGACATTGAACCACATAAAACCTATACAGGCTCCAAGAGTTGCAGCTGCAAATTGGCTTATCTCTACATTCTGCACAACTATAAAGGCAAATATTGTAAAGAACAATGCAACTATTGCTGTTATACCAGATGCTAGTCCATCTAGTCCGTCTGTTAGGTTAACTGCATTTACAGTACCTAGGACTACTATCATCATAAATGGAATATAGGCAATACCTATATTTATCTCAGCCTGGACAAATGGAACAATAAACTGACTACCATCTCCTACGACCTTATACTGGTAGTATGAAACAGCAAAGGCAAGAATCACCTGTAATAGAATTTTCTGCTTGGCTGTCAGTCCTAGAGACCTAGTCATCTTGATCTTCACAAGGTCATCCATCAGACCTATTAGACCAAATCCTAGCATACACAAGAGCGCCATCAAAACATTGGCATTAATGCCCGCTCTCAACAATGTAACCGCTGTAATAGCAACCATAAACATGACTCCACCCATTGTTGGTGTTCCATTCTTCTTTAGGTGGGACTGGGGGCCATCATCTCTTACAGTCTGTCCAAATTTCATCTTGTGCAATACTGGTATCAAGAAAGGTCCCATAACCATAACTAGTATATATGACATCAATACAGTAATTGCTATACTTCTAAATCCAATCATTTACTATTTTGCCTCCTTCAAATAGTTGACTATATCTTCAAAAGCCATCCCTCTAGATGCTTTGACAAGTATAGCATCCTGATCTTCAAGTATGTTTTTCAAATCTTCTATCAACTCTTTTTTTGTATCAAAATGGTATATATTGCTTAGGTCAAATCCATGTTCCTGAGCCTCAATACCTATAAACCTAGCAGCCTTTCCCTGAGTTATTATAACGTCAGACCTTCTGACTGACTGTAGGCCGACCCTCCTGTGGCCTTCTTCTTCATAGTCTCCCATCTCAAGACAGTCTCCCAAGATAGCTACCTTTCTCCTGTCCTTATTTAAGGCAAGTACCTTTAGAGAAGCTATCATAGAATCTGGGCTTGCATTGTATACATCATTTATGACAAGGTACTTACCAGTATTTATAATATTTTGCCTATCACCAGTGGCAACAAAATTCATAAGACCCTGTCTGATCTCATCAATGTTCATACCTAGTCTTAGGCCAACCAAGATAGCTGACATGGCATTGTATACATTGTGTTCTCCAACGGTAGGTATAGAGAACTCCTCTTCCTTATCTTCAAGCTTGACTACAAAGTTAGTCTTGTTGTCAAGATTTTCAATAGACTTAAGGACTATTGTATTTTTCCAATCCTTACCAAAGCTACAAAGTGAGTAGCTAATAGCGTCTTTTTCAGCCCTTAGCTTGGATAGGTATTCATCGTCTCCATTTACAATCAGGCAACTATCCTCAGAGAAATAGTCACTTATCTCCATCTTGGCCTTGAATATGCCCTCTTGAGATCCTAGATGTTCTATGTGTGATGTACCTATATTAGATATAACAGCTATGTCTGGTCTCACTATATCAGCTAGGTAGTCTATTTCACCAAAACCTGACATACCCATTTCAATAACCGCACACTCATATGAACTATCTAGGTTGAAAATTGTAAGTGGAACTCCAAACTGATTGTTTAAGTTCTTCTCATTTTTTAAAGTCCTAAACTTGTTTGACACAACAGCATATACCATGTCCCTAGTTGTAGTCTTACCTACACTACCTGTTATACCGACAACTGGTATGTCAAACTTATTCTTATAGTATTTTGCAAGTTGTCCCATAGCTAGTTCAGTATTGTCCACACAAACTATACTAGATCCATCTAGCTGGTCTAAAATATCCAATTCTTGACTAACCATAAAAGTCCTGCAACCAAGATCATAGGCAGACTTGATATACTTGTGTCCATCAGTATTCTCACCTATAATGGCTATAAACATAGTATCCGGTCCAGCCTGTCTACTGTCTATAACAATAGAACTAAGACTAGCCTCAAGGTCTCCTATGACTAATCTTCCATTTGACTTTTGACCCCTTGTAGCTTCTAGCACTTCTTTGATTTTTAAGCTAATCATTTCTTGCCTCCATCTAAATATATTACTTCCTAATCACTATTTTTTCTCTGCAACCCTTAGCTTGGCACTCCTAGAGCGTGGGTTGACCTCTATCTCTTGTTTACTTGGTAGAATAGGCTTTCTAGTAATTATCTTAACCTCGCTGACCTTGTCACATGAACAAAATGGTAGTTCTGGTGGACAGATACAGTCTAAACTCAAGTACTTATACTCATTTTTCACTATCCTGTCCTCCAAAGAATGGAAGGTAATAATACATATCCTTCCCCCAGGATTCATCATGGATACTGAATCATCTATCATCTTTTTGATGACACCAAGCTCATTATTTACCTCGATTCTAATGGCCTGGAAAGTCCTTTTGGCTGGATGTGGACCATCTATTCTAGCCTTTTTAGGTATGGCCTTTTTGATGATGTCCACCAACTCAAAAGTAGTATTTATATCTTTTTCTTTTCTCTCTTCTACAATAAACTGGGCAATTCTACTGGCCCAATTTTCTTCCCCGTAGTCTTTGATAATCCTATGTAGGTCTTCCTGTGAATAAGTATTTACAACATCCCAGGCAGACATAGAATTTCTATCATCCATTCTCATATCCAAGGATGCATCATTCATATAGGAAAAGCCCCTGAACGCTTCATCCAATTGGTGGGAAGACACACCTAGATCTGCAAGAACACCATCGATACTGTCGATGTTTCTTTCAAGGAGTTCTTCTTTAATATTCTCGAAATTGCTATGGACTAGGATTACCCTGTCTTTAAACTCTGCTAGTCTTTCTTTGGCTACATTGATGGCGTTTATATCCTGGTCAAAACATATCAGACGTCCATTTTCACCCAAACGCTTGGCAATTTCCTTGCTATGGCCTGCTCCACCCATAGTGCAATCCACATAGGTACCGTCTGGATTAATATTTAAATTGTCAATACACTCATCCAATAATACTGACACGTGCTTAAATTCCATCTTTACACCTCTTTTTTAATATAAAATGCAGGCAAAGTCCAAAAGCAATGCCTAATAGACTTACAAACTGGGCCATTCTTATAGGACCAAACATAAGTGAATCTGTCCTAAGCCCCTCTATAAAGAACCTTCCAAAAGAATACACAGTCATATATACTGCCATCAGTTGTCCCTGGTATTTCTTGTTCTTTCTAAGCTTCATTAAGACTGCAAATAGGACAAGGTTCCATATAGATTCATATAGAAAAGTAGGGTGTACTTTTTGTCCATCTACAATTATACCCCATGGTAGGTCTGTTGGTCCACCGTGGGCCTCCTTATTGATAAAGTTGCCCCACCTACCTATTGCCTGGGCAAGGGGTAATCCTAGTACAACTATATCCATCAGCTTGAAGAAATCCAGTTTTTTTATTTTTGAATATATAAAAGCAGTAAGTAGACCTGCTATAATTCCACCGTGAATAGCTAGACCACCACCCCTGATATTGAATATCTCAGACAAGTTGCCAGCATAGTCCTGCCATGAAAATATAACATAATAGGCCCTTGCACCAATTATTCCAATAGGTATCATAAATAGGCAAAGATTCATTATATAGTCTTCGTTATAACCTACTCTTTTAGCTTCTTTTGTGGCTATAAATACAGCTAGCATCATACCTATCGCAATCAATATTCCATACCACATAACGTCTATGCCCCATAGGCTAAATGCTACTCTATCCATCTTACCTCCAAAATTTCTTAACACTTCTTTAATACATATGGCTTATACAAACAGGCTTTTGACTATAAAGCTTATAAATATATCCCTTATTGCCAGTCAAACAATAGATTATTGGCTATAGAACTAGCCAATAACCTATTATATAACAAATTTATAAATTTTACTAGTTATCCTTTTTAGGACTAACTATAGATATGACACTCATATCCTCTTTAAAAAATTCTCTCAACCTAGCATCTATCTCTTCAAGTTCTATACTCTTAAGTACTTCCAAATAGTCTAAGAAGTTTATCCCCCTAAAGGAATACGATAATAGGTTGTGAGCTACATAGCTAATTGAGTCAAAGGACTTTAAGAAACCACCTATTTTTTTCTTCTTGTTGATTTCAAATTCACTCTTGTCTATGCCCTTTTGTCTCAAATCCAATATATAGTCATCAACTACTGACTTTAACCTTCTAGGATCCTTTGATGAACCTGAAACCAAGGCATAAGAGTAGTCCTTCTGTGCAAGGTAGCCACCATTTAGGTTGCCCATGACAAGGCCCTGCTCATATAGTTGGTTATATAAGTCTCCACTTTCGGAAAATATGATGTCGTACAAGATATCACTCACTATCTCTTTTCTAAGTACATCTTCCGGCTTAGTCTTGTCCACTATATCCTTGTATCCTATATAGAACATAGGCATGGAAACCTTGAACTCTTCCTCAATTTCTTTTTTATTTATCTTGTCGGGCTCTTTTGGCATAAATCTCTTAATATTTTTTTCAACCATCAAGTCCTTCTTATTAGATGCTTTGACAGATTTTATTATTTGATCTGGATCCAAATCACCCACTATAAATAGCTTCATATTTGAAGGGTTGTAAAAAGTCCTATAGCACTTATATAGCTCTTCTGGATTAATTTCCTGAATCGACTCGACACTACCAGCTATATCTATATTGACATGGTGGTCTGAGTACATGGCCTTTAGGCAGTTCATGTAGACATTCCACTCTGGATCATCATTGTACATCTTTATTTCTTGGGCTATTATACCCTTCTCCTTATTGACATTCTTGTCTGTATAATAAGGTGTCTGTACATAGTCTATCAAATGCTCCAAAGACTCATAGAAGTTATCTGTTGCAGAGAATAGATAAGCAGTCATATTGAAACCAGTAAAGGCATTGGCACTCGCACCAAATGCAGAGAACTTATCAAATGCATTGGTCTCATCTGGTTGTTCAAACATCTTATGTTCTAAGAAATGGGCTATACCATCACTCACCCTTATCCTCTCATTTTCTCCAATCGGAAGAAATTCCAGGTCTACAGACCCAAAATCAACACCTAGTATCGCATACTTATTTACAAAGCCCTTTTTTCTCAAATAATATACCTCAAGACCATTGTCCATAGTCTCTGAATATAGCTCTTCATTAATAATTTCGTTGTATACTCTCTTCATCCTAGACCTCCTATCTCAAGAAATACACTGTATCTTCAATTACTTCTTGTGATACGTCTATTATATCTTGTCTGGTAACCTTGGAAACATAAGCTATAACCTGGTCCAATGTCAGGTCATTTCTCGATATGTGCTGGTTGTATATAAAATCTGTCTCTCCAGATATAGAATCATATCCAGCCTTCATAGAGTTTATTATGCTTCTTTTTGCATTTTCTATTTCAAGGTCAGTAAAGTTACCCAACTTGACATCTTCTAATTCTTTTCTTATAAGTTTAAGAGCACGATCGTACTGGTCAGGGTCTATACCTGAGTTGACCATCATAAGTCCCTTACACTTTTCAAGACCAGAATTTGCATAATAGCATATAGATTCTTTTTCTCTTACATTGTTAAATAGCTTAGAGTGGGGACCTCCTCCAAAAATAGAATTTGCTACTAAAAGACTATAGTATTTATCAAATTCTTGGTGGTCTACATTAGTTCTGTGACCTATGACCAACTTGCCCTGCTTGTTGCCAAAGTCTTCCTGGAAATACCTAGTTTCCTTTGGCTTATTCAAGTAGTTGGAACGCCTGATTTCCTCTATATTGCCCCTCTTAAACCTAAACTTTTCCCTGCAAATTCTCTCTACATATTCCTCATCAAAGTCCCCTTCGACAACAACAAAAATAGGAGATGTCTCAACCAGTCTCTTATATATATCATACATTTGTTCTGGACTTATGGAGTCAATGTCTTCTACATAACCGCTAGAGTTGATTGCATACGGCTCGCCCTCGCACATGAGGCTGATACACTTAGATGATGCGTAGGCTTTTTTATCGTTTATCTTTGATTCTATCTCTTCTCTTAAGTTTTCCTTTTCTATATCTATAGCCTTTGGATTCAACTTAGAATCTACAACCAAGGGATTGAGCACAATTTCATTTACAAAGTCTATGACGTCCTCAAATATAGGCTGGTCTAAATAAGCATCGGATATAGTCAAAAACTTAAAAGAAATTAGCAACTTTTCTCCATGCTTTGACACACCATTTGTCATAGACATTCCGTACAGGTCATCCAATCTCATGGATACCTGCTTCATATTCTGGTACTTCTTAGTTCCAACCACCATCATATTCGATAACAGGGATAGGGCTGTCACTTCTGACCTGTATATATTTCTTTCAAAATAAACGGATACCAAATTAGATTTAAATTTTTCATTTTTAATGAGTCCCAGTGTCAGGCCATCATCCAACTTTATTTTTCTAATATTTGACATTTCGTCACCTTCTTTACTTTATCACTTATTTGGCAGTCTAAATTTTCAATTTATTTTTTTACAAACCTTATATGACGTAGGGGTAGCTTGTTCTCTATGTCTGTACCCTTGATATTTATTGAGTCTATATTGGCTATATCATTTAGGGCCATAACGTCTTTTATATTATTATAGGAAATATTAAGTGATTCAAGTCTCCTAAGGCCTTCTAGTGGCCATATATCCTCGACCTTATTCTTATGAAAATCCAATATTTCAAGTTTAGAACACTCTTTAAGAGGACTGATATCCTCAACTTCATTATTGCCCATATAAAGCAACCTAAGGTTTGTAGCCTTTTCTATTCCACCTAAGTTTGTTATACCCTTATTATCTAGGTCTAATAAATCAAACTTATCCATCATCTCCTGAGTGACTTCACTACCATCAAAAGACTTGTCAATTTTGTCTCTATAGTTTTCTATTATTGCATTTTTCAAATTGTCACACTTAAATTCCACAAACATAATAATATACCTCCTAAAATCACAAAACCACTGGCTGATTCTACTAGTAACCCTAAGACAATAAGCCAGTTTTCTATTTACTTTTAACAGTCTATCCTAATTGCCCTTATACATTAAACTTGAATAGTATAACGTCTCCGTCTTTAACTATATATTCCTTACCTTCAAGTCTTACTAGTCCCTTTTCCTTGGCTGCTGCCATAGTTCCATGCTCAATAAGATCCTCATAAGCTATTGTTTCAGCCTTGATAAATCCTCTTTCTATATCTGAGTGGATCTTTCCTCCAGCTTCTGGTGCCTTAGCTCCATTTCTTATAGTCCAAGCCCTTACTTCCTGAACACCTGCTGTTAGGAATGATATAAGTCCTAGTAGGTGGTATGATGACTTGATCAACTTGTCTAGACCTGACTGTTCAAGTCCTAGAGTCTCTAAGAACTCTAATTTTTCTTCATCAGTTTCAAGTTCAGATATTTCAGCCTCAATCTGGGCACAGATTACAACAACCTCTGAATTTTCAGTTGCTGCAAATTCTCTAACAGCTGCCACCATCTGGCTGTCAGCCCCATCATTTGCTAAGTCATCTTCAGATACGTTAGCTACGTATATTACAGGCTTTGAAGATAATAGGTCTAGTCCATTTACAAACTTCCACTCGTCTTCACTAAGGTCCATAGTTCTTATTGACTTACCTTCTTCAAGGGTTTCCTTCAAGTTCTTTAGTATGTCTAATTCACCCTGTAGAGTCTTGTCTGCCTTTAGGGCCTTTGTTGTCTTTGTAATCCTTCTATCTAGTATTTCCATATCTGAGAATATAAGTTCAAGGTTTATTGTTTCAATATCCCTAAGAGAGTTGATTGATCCATCAACGTGAACTACATTTGAGTCTTCAAAACATCTTACAACGTGAACTATGGCATCTACTTCTCTTATGTTTGATAGGAACTTGTTACCAAGACCTTCACCCTTTGACGCACCCTTTACTAGACCTGCTATGTCTACAAACTCTATAGCAGTCTGAACTATCTTCTTAGAGTTGTATAGGTCCTTTAGGACATTTAGTCTCTGGTCTGGCACTGATACCACACCTACATTTGGGTCTATTGTACAGAATGGGTAGTTTGCTGATTCAGCACCCGCCTGTGTTATTGCATTAAAAAGGGTACTCTTACCAACATTGGGTAAACCCACTATACCTAATTTCATATGTTACTTCCTCCAATTTCAATTTATATAATTAATACTTTTATTTATATAATCCATATCTCAATTTAACTTATTATATATACTATGTCATTCTATATTCTATTTTATTCTATATTCTATACAATTCATATATAAATATGATATTATCTGTTTGATCTGTTTTCCATAACCTTTTTACCAGCCTTGATAACCTCAGCCTTTTCGTCATAGAATACCCTTTGACCATGGATGTACTGGTATTTTTCATGACCCTTACCAGTCACAAGCACCATATCTCCATCCTCAGCCATCTCTAGAGCCTTGTAAATAGCCTCTGCCCTATCTACAACCTTATGCACTTCAGAATCTGACCCAACATATGACTCAGCTATCTCATCTATTATCTTCATTGGGTCCTCGTCATCTGGATTGTCAGTTGTTATTATTGAAACATCACATAATCTAGCTGCAACATCACCTAACTCTTTTCTTCTGATGGCTGCCCTACCACCTATTGATCCATATACACATATCATCCTATTGTGGTCATACTTTAAAAGTGTATCAAGTACATTTTCAAGACTTAGACCATTGTGGGCATAATCAAGTATTACAGTTGCATTGTCAAGCACAGGTATAACCTCTACCCTGCCATCAACCTTTGCATCTGATAGGGCCTCTAGCATCTTGTCCCTGTCTATACCAAAATGGTCACACACGCCTATTACAGCAAGGGCATTGTAGATTGAGAACTCTCCAGGAGAACAGATATGAGTCCTTACAGTATCCTGGTCCTTTAGCTTGTAGTCAAAATCAACCCCCAAGCTAGCACTAGACCTAGTAAGCTCAATATTACCAGCCTTGATATTAGATTCCTTGTCTATAGAAAAACCACAAGTAGGACACTTAGCATGGTCTACCATATACTGGGCGTTTTCGTCGTCCACATTTATGATTCCATACTTGCATAGTCCAAACAATCTTGACTTACACTCCCTGTAGTGCTCAAATGTAGGGTGTTCCTTAGGTCCTATATGGTCAGGAGATAGGTTGGTATATACACCGATATCAAAATCTATATCGTCTACCCTACCCATCATAAGTCCACTTGAAGACACCTCCATGGCTACACATTCAACTCCTGCATCCAGCATTTCCTTTATAGTCTTTTGTAGTTCGTATGATTCTGGAGTAGTGTTAAGAGTCTTTTCAGCAACATCATTGTAGAATACTCCATTTGTACCTATAACACCTGTGTTCATACCCGATTTAGTAAGGACAGTCTTTATGTAGTTACTAATAGTTGTCTTTCCCTTTGTTCCAGTTATACCAACAACCTTAAGCTTTTTTGTAGGCTCAGAGAAGAATATTGCTGACATTCTTGATAGGACCCTTCTGCTATCAGGTACTATTATCTTTATTGCATCATCTTCTATTTCAAGGTCATGATTGATTATAAAGACCCTAGAGCCCTTGTCATAGGCTCCCTTTATGTAGTCATGTCCATCTACTGTTTCGCCCTTGATAGCCACAAATATGCTATCTTTTACAGCCTTTCTAGAATCGTATACTATATCGCTGATTTCTATATCTTCTAACTGACTTTCCTTAATGTTGCTTATATACTCTATATCTTTCAATAGGTCTTTTAGTTTCATTATTACACCTCGTTTTATTTACTAGAAAACTCTTCCTTTAAGTATGCTCCTGCCTTTTCTATTGACTTGATTACCAAAATCTCTGTTGAGTCGACAAAGAAGTCATCAGGAAGCTTCTCATCCTTTTTGATAATAGATAGCTCAGTACAGCCCAAAATCGCACAGTCGCATCCATTAGCCTTTAATACATCCACTATTTCGTTGAACTCATCCATATCTGCCTTTTTACCAGCCTTGACATCATCATATATTATTTTCATGACCTTTTTCTGCATATCATCATCAAGGATATAGTAGTCAACTCCCTTTGACTGACACATAGACTGGTATAGACCTGTTTTAATATTGCCAGTAGTTGCCATGATTCCGATCTTTTTGTGACCCTTCTTAATGGCATGACCAACTGTCTCCTCCAACATATTGAGAATTGGAACATTGATTGAGTCCTTGATCTTATCATAGAAGTAGTGGGCTGTATTACAAGTCAATACCATAAAATCAACCCCACAAGCCTCTAATCTCTTTGCATCCTCTATTATATAGTCTAAGGGACTATCATCTGATTGGCCAACTATGTAGGCTGTCCTATCAGGTGTGGATGCCCTATTTACTATTATCATGTCTACATGGTCCTGGTCACACTTGGCATCTGTCATTTCTACCATCAAATCGTAAAAATAAACTGTCGCCATTGGTCCAAGTCCACCTAGCACACCAATTGTCTTATTTGCTTTCATATAATTCTCCATTATCTTAACTAGTTCAAGTCTTAAATACAAGTTCTAAGATAGAACCTATATATAAACAAACTCCTAGTATTTTGTACAGTATTTATTAAATTTCTTTCTCTGGTTCAGTCCAAATAAGAATATATATAGACTCCTCTTGAAGTTACCAGATAGATCATACTTATAGTGGTAGGCAGAACCGCTCTTACCTTCCTTAACTAGGTCCTTACATCTCTTAACCAAGGTCTTGTCCTTTACAAAATCATAGACAACACTCGCTGGTATTACATGCCAGAAAAATGGCTCCTTCTGTATCTTCAGATCCATTTCTTTATTGTATACCCTGTCCTCTACAACATACTTGGCTATATTGTTGCCTGATGCAGTGACATAGTTGTTGGACCTACCCTGTCTAAGGTTGATTTCAAATACCTTGAACTTACCATCCCTATCATCATACTTGATATCAAAATTGGAGAAACCTACATAACCTATCTTCTCCAAGAATTCCTTGTACTTTTCCATCAACTCTTCTTCGTACTCCGTTATGATGGCTGCATGGTTACCTATTCCCTTTGGAGTATGCTCCTCTAGTAGGACGTGGCCTAGACACATCATCTTTACCTTGCCATTTTGGTCTGAGTAGCAAGTCAATACCCTCATATGGTCATCTTCACCAGGTATTAGGTCCTGGATTATCATTGACTTTTCATAGCCATGTGAGTAGCAGTCCTTGATGATCTTGTCAAACTCTTCCTGGTTGTTGGCAACATAGGCCTTATTCATACCCTCAAATGGGTTCTGGAAGAACGATATAGAATCAGATGCCTTTACTATTACTGGATAGTTAAAACCAAAGTCCCTAGTAGCATCTCCCTTGTTGTATATGTAAGTCTTTGGGTAATCAAGACCATATTCCTCACATACATTATAGAATGATTCCTTTTCAACAAGTCTGTTTTTAAGGTCTGACCAAATGTAAGGAACAATAAAATACTTACTTAATTCATCTCTATGGTCGATTATCAGTTCAGCATACTCGTCAGTGCAACCCATAAGTATCAATTTTTCGTCATCAGAATGTTTCTTGGCTTCGTCAATTAATATGCCTACAAACTTATCAGGGTCATTGATGTCAGGAGTCACCCTAAAATCTATAAACCTACTATCCTTTGTAGCACCAAGATAGTACCTTCCAAAAGCTATAGACGTAACACCGTAAGCTTCATGGTAGGCCCTTGCAACAGAATAGCAATTTAAATCTCCACCGCATAGTATGGGCTGAATCTTAATATTTTCCATTTGTATTCACCTCTTATATTTATTGTATATTAATTACTAGTTTGTCCTTGTATATCCTATAGGTAGATTGCCCTAACGACACTACTACCCATTAAATATAATATCTCATAATGGATATATTTGCAAGGTTTGGGGCAAATAAAAGGGGTATAGTATCAATACTAACCCCTCTTTACATTTTTTATAAAGTTAACACCTATATTTTTACCTATCTGCCTTACATATTTTAAATCCGCTAATAATAGCATCCCCTACAGGGTCATCTGTCCCATTTACTATCCTGTCCCTATATGATATATCTGCTGGAGACCCACTTGGCCACCTAGAATCAAACCACTCCAAAAACCTATCCCTATCATACCTAATAGGAAGTGCCTCTATATATAGACCATCCAAACATTCCCTATATATAGCCTTGTCACTAGCCCTCTTAGATATCCTCGTAAGCAATCCAAAATTTTCACCCTCAAAATTAGGCATCCCCGATGCACCATTGTTTATAACTGCATTTTTACCATCTGAATACGCAGCTGGAGCACAAGTATGGGTACAAGCTATTATATCTATATCGTGTTCTTCAAACCAAGCCTTAAGGTCTTCTTGCCTAGATTTATCCGATAGATTTTCTCTAGAACACTTCCAACCTGCCAAAGACTCCTCATCCCCATGTGTGATAGCTATCCTTTTACCTCCAAGAGAAACTACCATGGCCTTTTGCCTTTCCTTTAAGATGTCTATCATTTCTTTTTCTTGGTAGATATTAGACTTCATTATGGAATGAATGAGGTTTGACCTATCTACTGCGCCATCATCTACACAGTCTGGATATGAACAACCACAACCAACATTTATATCAGATTCCCTGATTAGCTCGGCCTCAACATTACCCAATATCTCATAATGACTAGGCTTATTCACATCAGAATCAAAGCTTATATTATTTATACCTTCTTCTATTTTTTTGAAGTCTTTTAACTCTATGTCAAACCAATGTATATCTCCATTAAACATTATAATTGGTTCATAATCTTCATCAAGTCTCATTTTCTCAATTTCCTTGAGAGCCTCATGATTACCGTACAGGCCTCCTACAACATATATGGTATCTGCATTTATATCATTTGTTTTATCAGTATATATTCTTTGGTCTACCCTATAATCTATGGGGCAAGTTCTACCTGGTCTATTCATAACTTATCTCCTTTAATCATCTATATATATATTATTATACCCTGTATAGCTAATAAAAGCAAAATACAGGGCCTTAATAATGTCTTTTTTATATAGTTTTTAACTTGTCTTTTCACCAAAAACTAGGCCAGCCACAATATAAGCTAATGTACAAGCAATCAAGCCATATAGGTTGACTCCTAGTAACATTGCATACTTTCCTGTGCCTATAGCAAACCAAGCTGGTATAGCATTAAAGGTCATTGCAAATCCCAATATGATTCCTATCCAAAAACTAAGGTGGAAGCCTATTTTAGTAGGTCTAACAAGGCCATGCAATAAGAATACTGGAGCAAGACCAATGACCATTGTACCACTTATAGTAGTAGCTTTTAGGATGTCTGTTCCTAAGATCATAGGCAGATTACCTACTAAAGCTATAATCACCATAACCAACATACCTAATTTTCTAGACTTATCTCCAAGATCTCTTCCTGTCATTCTAGGAAGATCATAGGCAGTAAGCTTGGCCAAACTTGAAAATGTCGAATCTAGAGTAGATCCTGCTGCCGATACCATTACAGCTATCATAAGGAAATAGGCCCCTGTACCAAGAGTCCTTCCTAAGTCTGCAGGTACATTGTCTGATATAGCCATACCTGTGATTTTGGCATGTATACCTATAAAGGAAAATACAACAATAGCTATAAATCCTAGCAACCCTGAAACTATAAAGGCCTTTAACATTGTTTTTTCTTCAGATATAAAACCTCTATCAGTAAGAACTGGATCATGAAATGGATAAGAAAATATCTGTAGAATTGATACTAGTAACATATCTACACCTGCATCAATCTTCCAACTACCTGTTGTTAGCATTTCTCCTACAGTATGGTGTGGCATGATTATAGCTACAACCCACACTACAAATACTACAAAAATTATTGCCTGTATAGTGTCTGTAACTATAGAACTTCTTAGACCACCCTTCATTGAATATACCAAGGTAATAAGGGTAAATACCACTGCTGCAATTATAAACTCCTTGCTACCTGACTTACCGTAATATCCACCGACAACTGATGTATTTGACCAGACTTCATTAAATAATCTAATAAGTATAGCAGCTGAAAATGCAACCGCTGCTCCATGGCCGTAGTTTTCAGTCAAGAAACTCACAAGACCCTTGGCAGCATATCTAGTCCTCAACCTATAAATAGCAAAACCAGCTAGCGGTATACACAACCAGTAGGCTGCATAGGCAACTCCACCCACTATTCCATAAGTAGCTCCTAAGTTTGCAGCATTTGTAACTGATTTGGCAAATATCCAACTTATAAAAATACTTGCTGTCAGCATAAATGGAGATGCTGATTTTCCATCCTTATCATGCCCCATAAAAAATCCGCCGACACTTTCTACTTTTGGAGACAGTACCATCATTATAAATCCATATACTATCAAGAATCCCCAAAATAATAATCCGATTTCCATCTAAATAAATTACCTCCTGTTAATAAAATATAATGACTGTCAACACTACTTATAATTGACAGTCACTATGTATAATAACATGATTTCAAATTGTTATATATTTATACAGATCAAGCTATCTAATACCAACTCTTCCAGCTTCTGCCTTAACAGACTTACCTTCTGATACTTCTATAGTCTTACCAGCTTCAAGGTTTGTAAATATAACAGGTGTTATAGTTTCATAACCCTTTGACTTTATAAATTCAAGGTCCATATGAGCTAACTTGTCTCCAGCCTTTACCTTATCGCCAACTGAGCAGAATAATTCAAATCCTTCTCCTTCTAGCTTAACTGTATCTATACCCATATGAATTAATACCTCTAATCCATCGTCTGTAGCTACTATTATAGCATGCTTTGTAGGGAATATCATTCCTACTTCACCGCTTACTGGTGAGTATATATCTCCATCTTCTGTCTGGGCTGCAAATCCTTCACCCATTAGCTTCTGTGAGAATACTTCATCATTAACCTTTGATAGGTCATGGATAGTTCCATTAACTGGTGCCAAAACTTCTAGAGATGAGTCTAAATCAAGTATTTTCTTAGGTTCTTCTTCAACCTTAGTTGCCATACCATCAACATAAGCATCTTCTACTGTTGAGCTTTCAAGATATTCTTCAAGGTTTGACTTGATTATAGATACCTTTGGTCCGTATATAACCTGAACACCTGAACCAGACTTGATGACACCAGCAGCTCCTGTAGCCTTAAGTACGTCATCCTTTACCTTCTTAGAATCAACAACAACACACCTAAGTCTTGTAATACAGTTGTCAACACTTTCTATGTTTGACTTTCCACCTAGACCATGAACTATAGCTATTGATAATTCATCATCACTTGCATTTGCACCCTTTGAAGATGCCTTACCCTTTTTAGCATTTACATCAGCCTTAGTATATAACTTAACTTCAGCATTTGCATCATCTTCTCTACCCGGAGTCTTAAGGTTAAACTTCTTTATTAGGAAGCTGAATAGGAAGTAGTAAACTACAAAGTAACCTATACCTGCTATAACTATTCCAATCCAGTTTGTCTTTGACTGACCCTGTAGTATACCAAATAGTGTCATATCTATTAGACCACCTGAGAATGTCATACCAACTGCAACCTTCATGATGTGCATTAACATATAAGCTAGACCTGCAAATATACAGTGAATTAGATATAGGAAAGGAGCAACGAATAAGAATGTGAATTCTATTGGCTCAGTTATACCTGTAAGCATTGATGTAAGTGCTGCTGAGAATAAAAGACCACCTACTAGCTTTCTCTTTTCAGGCTTTGCAGTTTTGTACATAGCAAGAGCTGCACCTGGTAAACCAAATATCATTAGTGGGAACTTACCAGCCATAAATCTTGTAGCATCAACACTGAACTTCTGTACTGTCGGATCAGCTAGCTGAGCAAAGAATATATTCTGAGCACCTTCCACCATCTTCCCACCAACTTCTAGAGTACCACCAACTGATGTCTGCCAGAAAGGTAGGTAGAACACGTGGTGAAGACCGAATGGTATTAGGATTCTTTCCATGAAACCATATATCCAAGTACCAAAGTATCCAGATACTCTTACCAACTGACCAACCTGGTTGATACCTAACTGAACTGTAGGCCATACGTAGAACATTAATATACCAACAACTAAGTATACTATAGCTGTTATAATTGGCACAAATCTAGTTCCTGAGAAGAATGATAATGCCTGTGGTAACTGGATCTTGTAGAACTTGTTGTGTAGATAAGCGACACCAAGACCAACTATGATACCACCGAATACACCCATCTGAAGTGACTGGATACCAACTGTCATAGCAACAGAACCTGCAAGCATCTTGTCCGCTCCACCATTAACTGTAATCATAGCTGCTATAGCAGTATGCATAATGAAGAATGATAGCGCACCAGCAAGTGCTGCAACAGCCTTTTCAGCCTTAGCCATACCTATTGCAACACCCATCGCAAATAGGATTGGAAGGTTGGCGAATACTACTTCACCTGCCTGAGACATAACTGTTAGCAATGAGTTTGCAAATGTCCCAGGACCTAATACTGCTGTTAAATTGTAGGCTTCTATTGTTGTTGGATTAGTAAATGAACCACCTATACCCAAGAAAAGACCAGCTACTGGTAGAATTGCTATTGGAAGCATGAATGATCTACCAATTCTTTGTAAAATACCAAAAATTTTGCTTTCTCCCATGAGAAATACCTCCTATAATTTTATAAATATATTTTTGAAAATTAAATGCCGATTACTAAAATTCCAAATTTCAAGAGTGCAAGATTACGAGCTCTAAAACTTACTAGTGCAGGCAAAATTCAAACTGTTTAAATAACAAAATAAAAAGACCTAAGTAATGGATTTTGCAAAATAGACAGCGCCCTATACCACAATACTAACACCAAAATATAGAGATAAATAATACCAATAAATAAATTAAGATATATACTCACTCGCCCTATTTACACAAATCTTCCATACACCTAAGTCTTGCCTTCTTCAGTAACAACCCCAGAATCATGTATCTTGAATTTGTTTGAGACCCTCTCGATATGCATAGTCAAATACAGCTTTTCATCATCAGACAAATAATGTCCATAGTTCTTGGATACATACTCCTCTATTTTTTCTACACAACCGTAGGCCTTATCATATTTAATTTTCACAACTTCAAACAATTCTCGACTATTGTCTTCCCTGTGATCGCCAGCCAGAAGTCTCTTTGCAAAAAATCTAACGTGCGTCACAAGCCTTTCATAGTCCAAATCGCTCTCTCTGTAGTCTATTTTATAATAATATCGTATAATATTCAAGACATCCTTTAAAATTTTCAAAACTTTTATATCTTGCTGATATTTTTCAGACTTACCCTGGTAGTAAGAATTTACTATGTGGACTGCAATAAAGGCGGCTTCGTCCTGTCCCAAGTCAATACCGAGTCTATCCTTTATATAGTTTACAGCTATCATACCTGCCTCAAACTCCTTGGAATAAACACGCTTAATTTGGTATAGAATAGTATTTCTAACCACAATCCCCTCTTTGTTCCTTTTTAGAGCAAATGCGATATGGTCTGCAAGGGCTGGATATATGTATTCATACAAGTTTTCCCCTAGAAAATCTTCGATCCTATTCACTATAGAGTTGGTCATTTCAAATATTTCAGGATCTATTTCACTTGCAAGACTGACAATCCTATTCATGATACTATCATCACTAGATATAAACTTCTTTTCTATCTTCTCAATGTCAACCTGCATACCCTTCTTTTTCTGAAAACCAATACCTGAACCAGTAAGTATAAATTCTTTGCCCTCTATATCATCTCTGACAAGGACAACATTATTATTAAAAATCTGTTTTATTACCATACTACTCCACCCCTACTGCTTAAAGATATACTCACTATTGTAAATTATACCCCAAAAATATCTATATAGCAAATATATTTATTAAAAACTCCTATGTATTTTAAATTTCCACTTATATATTTAGCCATATTTGTTAGCTATATTATAAGGCTAATATTTGTAGTATTTATCTATATATTTTCTCTATAGTTCCATTGTGTTTTATACTTATTTACAATCGTTGTTACACAAGACCTTTTATCTGTTGAAAGCCATTAATATAATTGATATACTCAAATTAACTAATATTTTAAAGGGGGTTTTGTATTTTGATTTATCTAGATAATTCAGCGACAACCATACACAAACCGGACTCTGTTATAGATGCTGTAGTTCAAGCAATGAAAACTATGGGGAATGCATCAAGGGGATCTCACAATGATTCATTGAAGGCCGATAGGGTTATATTTGACCTTAGAAGGAAGCTTTGTATCTTTTTTGGTGGAAAGAATCCTAGAAATATCGTTTTTACTAAGAATTCAACAGAGGCCCTAAACACAGCTATAACTGGTTTGGCCAAGGATGGTGACCACATTATAACAACAGCTAATGAGCATAATTCGGTACTCAGACCAATATACAGATTAGCAAGTGAAAAAAATATAGGATACTCTATTGTACCAATAGATAAGGATGGGGTCCTTAAATATGAGGCTATAGAAGATCTTATAGAGGAAAACACTTTCATGATGGTGGTTAACCACGGCTCTAATGTTACTGGTAATATAGCTGATCTAGAAAAAATATCTGGTATTTGTAAAAAGCACGGAATTAAACTAGTGGTGGACGCTTCACAGACTGCTGGTGTAATTCCAATAGATGTCGAAAAAACTGGTATCGATGTCTTGTGTTTTACAGGCCACAAGAGTCTACTTGGACCTCAGGGAACTGGCGGTATGTACGTGAGCGATTCTGTGTACATAAGGCCATTTTCAGTAGGTGGCAGTGGTAGCAAGAGTTTTGACAAAGACCACCCTAGCAATATGCCAACCAATTTAGAGGCAGGCACTCTAAACTCTCACGGTCTAGCTGGACTAAGTGCTGCTATAGATTATATCAACGACAAGGGAATCGATAATCTTAGAAAGCACGAATTGGACTTGGCTGATAGGTTCTACAGGGCTGTCAAAGACCTAGACACTGTGGTTACATATGGGGATTTTTCAACTAGCTATAGGTGCCCGATAGTTTCCCTAAATATTGGTGATGAGGATGCATCTAAAATCAGTATGTTACTTTCAGAAAACTACGATATAGCTACGAGACCAGGTGCCCACTGTGCTCCACTTGTCCATGAATCATTTGGCACTGTCGAGCAGGGTATGGTGAGGTTTAGTTTCTCAAGTTTCAATACCATTGATGAAGTTGACCTTGCTATAAAAGCAGTCAAAGAAATAGCAGAGAGTTAAAAACTAGATAAGCAGCCCATTTAAACTATTAGTTTCAATTATTCATATTATGAAGGGAGATTTTTAAAATGGATTTCTTAAAATCTAAAAAAGGTATTTTTGTTTTCGGTATCATAGCTGGTATAGGTGCAGCCATACTAGCGGCTACTGGCAATCCTAAGAATATGGCATTTTGTATAGCTTGCTTTATCAGAGATTCAGCAGGTGCTATGAAGATGCACAATGCAGAGATTGTTCAGTATTTTAGACCTGAAATAGTAGGCTTGGTACTAGGGTCATTTATAATATCATTAGCTTCAAGAGAATACAGAGCAACAGCTGGTTCTTCACCAGTTATAAGATTCTTACTTGGTGTTATAATGATGATAGGTGCATTGGTATTCTTGGGTTGCCCACTTAGAATGGTCCTAAGAATGTCTGCCGGTGATATAAGTTCTTATATAGGTCTTATAGGATTTATCGGTGGTGTTGGCACAGGTGCTTATATGCTTAAAAAGGGATTCAGCTTGGGAAGATCTTATACTTGTAAAAAGGAAAATGGATATATATTCCCTGCAATCTTAGTATTCCTATTTATAATCAGCATTGCTACTAGCCTATTTGTGGTAAGTGTAAAAGGACCAGGTAGTATGTCCGCTCCAGTTGCCCTTTCTCTAGGTGTAGGACTTTTATTCGGAGTTATAGCTCAGAAGACTAGAATGTGTTTTGCAGGAAGTATAAGAGATATTATCCTACTTAAGGACTTCACTCTATTATCTGTAATAGGTGGTCTATTCCTTACTATGCTAGTTTACAATATAGCTACTGGCAACTTTAAGTTCGTTAGCTTCGGACCTATTGCCCATGCTCAGACTCTATGGAATATACTAGGTATGTATGTAGTAGGATTTGCAGCTGTTCTACTAGGCGGTTGCCCACTTAGACAGTTGATACTTTCTGGTTCTGGTTCTTCAGACTCAGTTGTAACAGTTCTAGGTATGTTTGTTGGATCTGCTATATGTCACAACTTTGGACTAGCAGCTAAGGGTGCAGCACTTAAAACTGCTGAAAAGGCAGCAGAAATAGGTGGACCTGGTCCTAATGGTAAGGTTGCAATTATTATTTGTATAGTTGTTCTATTTGTAATATCAGCTATAGGTATTATGAAAGAAAAGAAAGCTAGTAGATAAATAAGGAGGTAACTACTATGAGAGAAGTAGATGTAAGAGGTTTATCTTGCCCTGAACCAGTGATGATTGTTTCAGAAGAAATAAAAAAAGGGGATGAAATATTAGTTCTATCTAATGAAGCCCACAGCATGAAAAACATTGTTAGATTCTGCAAGTCAAATAACAGAACTGCAGAAGTAAAAGAAGTCGGCAATGAATATGAAATAAGAATAAAATAAGGACAAGACAATGGGAAAACAAAAATTTGTCCTAAGTTTTTATACAACTAACGAGGCTATGAGTGCTGAGTTTATCTGCAAGTCAAATGGCATCGACGGTAAGTTGATACCGGTTCCTAGACATATGTCTGCCGGCTGCGGTATGGCCTGGATGACAGACCTAGAGTTCAAGGATAGACTTATAGACCTTATAAACAATGAAGATATAGAATGGGAAGACAGTGCGGTTATAGAGATTTAGCTAGGTCTTGTTAATAAGAATAAAGGCATACATTAATAATAAGTTAATGTATGCCTTATTTTTGTATGCAAAAAAGCAGGTATCTATAATACACAAGTATATAAAATAACATATAATAAAACATCGGTGGCCAAATCCGACTAAGGACTTGACCACCGACGCTACATTATTTTTTTATTTTTAATTTGCAAATGACTTGTTTAACAAGATTTATTTTTCAGCTAATTTCTTGTAGCCTTCATATCTATCACGAGCATTTTCTTCAGCCATAGTGAATAGTTCTTCTGACTGTTCTGGGAACATCTTAGCTATTGAAGCATATCTGTTCTGACCCAATATGAACTCTCTGAATGATTCAGTTGGTTCCTTAGAATCAAGGATGAATGGGTTCTTACCTTCAGCCTTAAGTTCTGGGTTAAATCTGTATAGGTGCCAGTATCCAGCCTTAACTGCATCAGCTTCGTTTTCAACTGATTTACCCATACCCTTCTTAATACCGTGGTTGATACATGGAGCGTAAGCTATGATTAGAGATGGTCCATCATGCTTTTCAGCTTCTATTATAGCCTTAAGAACCTGGTTCTTATCAGCACCGATAGCAACCTGAGCAACGTATACGTTACCGTAAGTAGCAGCCATCATACCAAGGTCTTTCTTCTTAGATCTCTTACCTGAAGCAGCGAACTTAGCCATAGCAGCAGCTGGAGTAGCCTTAGAAGACTGTCCACCAGTATTTGAGTAAACTTCTGTATCGAATACAAGTACGTTTACATCTTCACCTGATGCAAGAACGTGGTCAAGTCCACCGTAACCGATGTCATATGCCCAACCGTCTCCACCAAGAATCCAGTTAGATCTCTTAACAAAGTAGTCTTTTAATTCTACAAGTGGCTTAACTACTTCTGGGAACTTACCTTCTCTATCTAAATCTTCAACTAAAGTTGTGAATACATTACTTGTAGCTATTGTAGTTTCACCGTTGAACATATTTTCAAGGTATGAATCAACAACATTCTTGTCATCTCCAGATACTAGTTCAGATAATTCCTTAGCTAGACCTTCTACCTTGCTTCTAAGCTGAGTAACAGCTAGGTACATACCATATCCATATTCAGCATTGTCTTCGAATAGTGAGTTTGCCCATGATGGACCCTTACCTTCGTGGTTAACTGTGTATGGAGTTGATGGAGCTGAAGCACCCCAGATTGAAGAACAACCTGTAGCATTTGCAACCATCATTCTTGGTCCAAATAACTGAGTAACAAGCTTCATGTAAGCTGTTTCACCACAACCAGCACAAGCACCTGAGAACTCAAGAAGTGGCTGTCTGAACTGTGATCCCTTTATAGTTGTAGCAGGCATTACATCTGGCTTAGCAGATACCTTAGAGAAGTCAGTTGCAAAGTACCAGTTTTCTTCCTGTACTTCCTTCTGTTCTTCCATTGGCTTCATAACAAGAGCCTTAGTCTTAGCTGGACATACGTCAGCACAGTTACCACAACCTGTACAGTCCATAGCAGATACCTGGATTCTGTACTGTAGGTTTTCTAAGCCCTTACCCATTGCCTTCTTAGTATTGAAGTTTTCTGGAGCATTCTTAGCTTCTTCTTCTGTTAATAAGAATGGTCTAATAGCAGCGTGTGGACATACTAATGAACACTGGTTACACTGGATACAGTTGTCTATCTGCCATTCAGGAACATCAACAGCTATACATCTCTTTTCGTATGCAGCAGTACCCTGAGGGAATCTACCGTCTTCTCTTCCTAAGAATGCAGATACTGGAAGTGAGTTACCTTCAACAGCTGTCATTGGTCTTAGGATATTCTTGATGAATTCTGGTTCGTTGTTATCAACTACTGCTTCTTCATCTGCAACGTCAGCCCAAGAAGCTGGAACATCTATCTTAACAAGAGCGTCTATACCCTTATCAACTGCAGCATAGTTCATGTTGACAACCTTGTCACCCTTCTTACCGTAAGTCTTCTTTATAGAATCCTTTAGGTATCCAACAGCATCTTCTACTGGTATTATATCAGCTAGTTTGAAGAATGCTGACTGACAGATCATGTTTATTCTGTTTCCTAGTCCTATTTCCTTAGCTATGTTAACAGCATCTATAGTGTAGAACTGGATGTCATTTCTAGCTATGTATCTCTTTAACTTAGCTGGTAAATGTTCTTCTATTTCTTCTGGTGACCAGATAGTGTTAAGTACGAATGTACCACCCTTTCTTAGTCCCTTGATTACATCATACTGATATACGTAGCTCTGCTTATGACATGCTATATAATCAGCTTCGTCAAGTAGGTAAGTAGCTCTGATTGGAGTATCACCGAATCTTAAGTGAGACATTGTTATACCACCAGACTTCTTAGAGTCATAGTCAAAGTAAGCCTGAGCGTACTTGTTAGTGTTGTCACCGATAATCTTGATAGCCTGCTTGTTAGCACCAACAGTACCGTCTGAGCCAAGACCCCAGAACTTACATCTTACAGTACCAGGAGCAGCAATCTTAACTTCTTCTGAAGAAGAGATTGAGTGGTTTGTAACATCATCTACTATTGATATAACGAATCTATCCTTAGGAACATCTGATACAAGGTTTTCGAATGCAGCGTTTAGGTCAGTTGGAGTAACGTCCTTTGAACCAAGACCGTATCTACCACCGATTACCATAGGAGCATTTTCCTTACCATAGTAAACATCCCTTACATCTAAGTATAGAGGTTCACCTATTGAACCTGGTTCCTTAGTTCTATCCATAACAACGATTCTCTCAACAGTCTTAGGCATCTTGTCTAAGAAATGCTTAACTGAGAAAGGTCTGTAAAGGTGTATCTTTAAGATACCGTATTTTCCGCCTCTAGCGTTTAATACATCTATTAATTCTTCAGCAGCTTCTGTAACAGAACCCATAGCTACCATTACATACTTAGCATCTTCTGCACCATAGTAATCAAATAGGCCATGTGGTCTGCCAGTTAACTCTGACATCTTGTTCATATATTTTTCAACTATTCCTACCATATCATCGTAGAACTTGTTAGATACTTCTCTTGTCTGGAAGTAAATATCAGGGTTCTGAGCAGTACCCCTAGTCATTGGATGGTTTGGAGAAAGTGAGTTATCTCTAAAGTCCTTAACTGCATCGAAGTTAAGAAGCTTAGCATAGTCTTCATTTTCCATTAATTCAACCTTCTGGATTTCGTGAGAAGTTCTGAATCCATCGAAGAAGTGAATGAAAGGTAATCTACCTTCTATTGCAGCCAAGTGAGCTACTGGAGCTATATCAGCTACTTCCTGTACCGATCCAGATGCTAGTAAACAACATCCTGTCATTCTCGCAGCCATAACGTCCTGATGGTCACCGAATATAGAAAGTGCCTGAGATGCAAGCGCACGTGCTGAAACGTGGAATACACCTGGTAATAATTCACCAGCAACCTTGTACATATTTGGTAACATCAAAAGAAGTCCCTGAGAAGCAGTATAAGTAGATGTAAGTGCACCACCAGCTAAAGAACCGTGGAAAGCACCTGCAGCTCCACCTTCAGACTGCATTTCAACAACCTTGACAACCTGACCGAATATGTTCTTTCTTCCCTGAGAAGCCCATTCGTCAACAACTTCTGCCATTGTTGAAGATGGTGTGATCGGATATATAGCAGCTACGTCTGTAAAGCAATATGATACGTGGGCAGCGGCTGTATTTCCGTCAACAGTTTTCAAAAATTTTGCCATTACTAATTCCTCCTTAAGAAATTTAAAAGTTAAGTATAATGTTTCTTGTATACAATATGAAACAAATAAATAAAATAACCTATCTTTACCTTACTTAACAATGTAAGCGTAAAATAAAAAAATAGAATTACCTTTATCATGAATTTATCTCATATTAAATTACAATTAAATAACTGAGAATTTATATCATTATTTCTAATAAAATAAATATAATTCAATTATCAAGCTTAATTATACTAGACTTATGAGAAAAAATCAATCATATTACAAAATAATCTTTGTCTAATTATAATCATATTATAGGTGCTTTGTTGACCATTTTTGCTTTACATTATTACACATAATCCGTCATTTAATTTCATATCTTATTATCACACCCTAATTAAAAATAATATGTAAATTAAGTAAAAACCTTTTTGAGTTTAATCTTTATTTTAAAGCTTTTGTAAAAAAAACAACCCCAACATAAGAAAAATATTATGTCGGGGTAGAACATATTTTGTGTAATTTTTATCATTTAATAAAGGCTAAGAGGATATCATCCTTCTTATCATCATCAACTGAGAAATGTTTAATGAGTTTGTCCAGCCTTTTTTTAATGGTTTTCTCGTCGCTATCTATATTATCAGATAAGAATTCGACTAGTCTTTCATGGCCAAATTCCTCATGTTCCTGATTCTTCATCTCAATTATACCATCAGTAAACATACACATAGCCTTGCACTTGTCTTTTGAAAAGTCTATCTCTATCTGCGAATACTGTTCATTGTTAATTATACCAATTGGGATACCCTTGGCATCAGTATCTATTTCAACATACTTGTTATCATTATCAAATATTATAGGTTGGTAGTGGCCTGCATTGGCAAGCTCCAACTTGTTTGTATTTTTATTGATAGCGCCAACCACTATGGTGGCATATGCACCCATATTATCAAACTCATTGTACAAGTTTTTATTTAATTTAGTTATTATTTCTTTAGGGTTTGCAACCTTTCTGACTAGAACTTCAAAAGCCCCCTTAATCAAGGCAACCATGTAGTTGGCGACTATACCATGCCCCATTACATCTGCCAATATAAATATAACCCTGTCATCTACAAGCATAGAGTGGTAAAAATCTCCACCTACGACCTTAGCTGGTTTCATAAAATAGAACAAGTCACGGTCTGCAAATTTTTTCAAACTGTTATTGTCCATTATCAGTTTTTGCTGGTGTTTTAGTACAACTAATTCATCATTTATGGCCTTGTTTTCCTCTAGTTTTTCGCTGTAATCATAGCTCTTAACACTAGTTGCAATCTGTTTAGCAAGAGCTCCAATTATATTGAAATCATCTTCAGTGTATACCTTATCACCCACTGCCAAAATTACTAACATTGATTTTGAATCAATTATGACCTTATAAAAAATCCTATTCGTATAGGACTTTCCATCAACCAAAACTTCACCATCTGTTTTGCCATAATCATATATTCTGTGGTCTTTTAAAATTATAGGCATCCTTGCTGCAAGACTATTTATAGCATTCTGGTCGTTGGCACATGTAAACTTCTGACCCATAGGACCACCATTTTCACCTATATCATAAATATTGACCATAGAAAACTTACTATCAGTAGTATCGGCTACGACATTTGCCATCTTTTGCAAATAGTAGAATATGTCTTGAGTTGAAAATAACCTTTTTGAAGCCTTATTTATATTTGTAATAGACTGCCTTAACTTGCCTATCAACTTATTTATACCATCATTCTTTTCAGTTATGGAAATTGAAAGCGACATCATTGACGCAACCTGAGTTATAAAGTCTATGTCATCTGGCTTGAGTTTTTCCTGGTCAGAAAGATAGCAGGTCATAAATCCGATTACCTTGTCGTTTATTATAAATGGAAAAATAGCCCTACCAATATAACCCTCGTTAATAGCTAGGTTCTCCTCACCCTTGGCTTTCTCATTTTTAAATATATCATCAACTATAACTACCTTCTTCTCTTCTACAGCCTCATGGATATAGTCCGGATACACAGAAAAATCTATCTTAGCTCCATACTCCTCGTTCTGCGGAAAAATCTTAGGTATATAGTTTAGGGTGGATGAGCATACTAGGTGGGCATAGTTGTAGTCATTGTTGTAGAATAAGTTCACACAAGCCTTAGTAGGATGTACTACAGCCAACATGTTATTAATAATCTGATCTTTTACTTCATAAAAGTTGTCTGACTGAGTAACTATTCTGGTAATCTCAACTAGACTCCTCATTCTCTTGTATTCATTCATAACCAAACCTCCCAAACTATAAACTAGTCTATCTCCACTTCCCTTAAAATAACAACGGTTATCACTTATGTAATATTATACGATAGTGTGTATGAAATTGTCAATCACTTGCCTTATAATGTATTTTTTAAAATACGCCTTAATAATTTAATTTTATAATAGGTCTTATTTTATGTTTTATTAGATTAAATATATATTTATTCGACATAATTATATGAATATTTTGTTTTTATATCTAGATTTTTTCGAATTTTTGATGTATCATTAAACTAGAGGTGATGTAGATGCAGTTTATTCATTTGGATTTACAAACTAGGTATAATATTTACACTCACACAAAGAGAGTTTTAAGAAAGTACCAAAAAGGTATTATTTCTGGAAAACTTACTTCGGATCAATTTGTAGACAATATGCTAAGAGATAAATCTATTGTTGAAATTTTAAATAGAATCCCTATTTCTTCAAAAGAATTTAGATCTACCTATAAGGATTACGTAGACAAGCTAATAGATATACAGAACGAGACTCTTGCAGCTAATAAGTATATGTCAAAAACGAACTCATCAAGTAAGGCTGAATACTCTAGCATATTTAAACTCAACAAATTACTTAAGGATAGCGGTTTCTACTTATCAATGCCAACGCAGTACCTATCTCAAAAAGACATAGAAAGTATAGAAAAATTTATCATGACCGGCAAAATTGATTTAGGTGAAGAGAAGATTTACCACTATGTTTGTAAATAAATAAAGAGGGGCTTTTGCCCCTCTTTATTTATTTTATCTGTTTTTTATATATAACAAACTAGTATTTAGTATCACATATTTATATATCACAAGCTCTTCTTTAATATAGGATAATATTTATATACCAGATCCATTTTCTTGGGCTGCATTTATGCCTGCTAGATAGGCTGTTGAGTATGCAATTTGAAGGTTATAACCTCCTGTAAAGGCATCAACATCTATAATCTCACCGCAAAAATAAAGATTTTTTACTATCTTTGACTCCATAGTAGATGGATTAATTTCTTTTACATTTATGCCACCTGATGTAACTATGGCTTCATCTATAGGTCTTGTTGACTTTATATGGAATTTTATAGATTTGATAAGACCCACCAAGTTATGTCTTTCTTGTCTAGTAATCTGGTGAACCAATTTTTTTCTATCTATTCCAGATTCATCAATTATATAGCCGATTATAGACTTCGGAAGCAACTTAACTAGCGAGTTTTCAAAATCCTTGTTAGAAAATTCTTCAAAATCCCTCTGCAATCTCTTATCTAATTTTTGAAATGAAAGGGCAGGTTTTAGGTCTAATTCAACCTCGTAATCACCCTTATCAGATATATAGCAAGATGCTGACTTAATGATTGGGCCATCTATTCCATAATCCCTAAATTCCAACTCACCAAAATCACTATATATAGGCTTAGCATTTTTTAAGAGTTTGATACTTACATTCCTCAAGTTTAGCCCCACCAAGTCACTACTAGGTCTAGGCATAGTCTCAAGCCCTACCAAGGAAGGACTAAGCTCTGTACAAGTATGTCCTAACTTCTTAGACATTTTATAGCCGTCTCCTGTTGAACCAGTAAGTGGATAGGACTTGCCACCAGTAGCTAGGATAATAGAGTCGCAAGATACAAGGTCATTTTCAGCAGTCCTAAGACCTAGTATGTTCTTATCTTTATCAACTTCTATAGATTTGACCCTATTGTTCAAAATCAACTTGACACCTGCATCCTTAATCATCCTATCAAATGTATTAACTACATCAATAGCCTTGTCGCTCTCAGGGAATACCCTCTGTCCCCTTTCGATCTTGATTTTAAGCCCGTATGACTTAAATAGGTCCATAGCCATGTCATTGGAAAATGAATAGATTCCACTGTACATAAAATTACCATTTTTGTAGATGTTTTTTATTATATCTTCAGGATCTTGGGCATTGGTTATATTACACCTACCCTTTCCTGTTATCCTTAGTTTCTTGCCTATAATTGGATTTCTTTCAAATATAGTCACATCTGCACCCGATTTTGCTGCATGATAGGCAGCCATCATACCGGCTGGTCCTGCACCAACAACCAAAACTTTCTTCATACTTGCCTCCTAGTCAATCCATCCAAAATGTTTACATGCATACTCTATGCCGTCATCATCTGCATCTTTTGTGACAAAGTCTGCAAGGTCCTTTAGAGAATCTACTGAGTTTCCCATTGCAATTTTGGTCCATTCAGGCCTAAACATTTTTATATCATTTGTATTATCTCCAAAAACAACTATATCCTCGTCCTTGATATCCATTATTTTCATCAGTTTCTTTATGCCCTTGGACTTATCATCTGGTTCTATTATTATATAGTGGTCAGAATACCTAGTGTAGGTAACATTCTTAAGACCTTCAAGCCTTGCCTCTTCTTCTAAATTGAGATATGCAAACCCCTTGTATATAGTATCATAGTCCCTGATATTCATATTTTCTACAATGGTTGTGTCCATATATGACTTTAGTCTAAGTATTTTTTCCATAGCATCTGGAAATGTCCTATCTTTTGTATACCACATCCTTGTATCGTCAAGGCATATACTCCAAGGTATATTTTTTTCTTCAAACTCATCGACAATGGATATTACCATATCCCTGTCAAGCGGTTCTATATCAACCTTTCCATCTACTACTAGACCATTTCCACCGTCTGTCACCATATTATTTA
Source organism: Peptostreptococcus anaerobius 653-L (assembly GCF_000178095.1). Classification (NCBI taxonomy): domain Bacteria; kingdom Bacillati; phylum Bacillota; class Clostridia; order Peptostreptococcales; family Peptostreptococcaceae; genus Peptostreptococcus; species Peptostreptococcus anaerobius. The sequence continues at coordinate 95,855 of NZ_ADJN01000043.1, forward strand.
TACCCAAGTCTTGGCAAAAGTCCTTGGCCATAACGTGCATCCTACCTGTGGCAATAGACACATAGTGGCCCTTGTCTTGTAGGGCTTTTATGGCTCTTCTTGTAGACTCAGGTACAACCCTAGGAAATCCAATAGCTATAGTATTGTCTATATCAAAGAAAAAATATTTTCTTTTTCCCATCCTAGATATCCTCTACCATTGCTATATAAGGAAGATTTCTGTACTTTTCATCATAGTCTATACCATAACCTACAATGAACTTATCTTCAATAGTAAATCCAACATAGTCTACATCAATATGTACCTTTCTTCTTTCAGGCTTGTCCAATAGAGTACATAGCTTTAATGACTTAGGATTTCTTGTCATTAGGGTATCATATAAGTTTCTAAGAGTAGCTCCTGAATCTATTATATCCTCAACTATAAGGACATTTTTTCCCTCTATATCAACGTCTAGGTCTTTTAGTATCTTCACTGTTCCTGAAGACTCTGTACCACTACCGTAACTAGAAACGCTCATAAAGTCTATATTTACATTTAAGTCTATCTTTCTCATAAGGTCAGCAACAAATACACTTGCCCCCTTTAATATACCTACAAGCAGTATATCCTGTCCTTCATAATCTTTCTGGATTTTTCCAGCAAGTTCTACAACCTTCTTTTCAATTTCTTCCTGACTTAGCATAGTCCCTGTAATCTGATACATATTTTTCTCCTTACTTTAATTATAATAGGTGAATTCCTGCTGCTGCACAGTCTTTTACCATGCCCTTTGGCCATATACCAACCTGCACCTCACCTATATGAGCCTTCCTTAGGAAGAATAGACAAATTCTTGACTGTCCTATACCTCCACCGATAGTATATGGTAGGTCACCATTTAATAGGTCTCTATGGTATTCAAATTTCTTTCTATCCTCTGCTCCTGCAATTTCAAGCTGTCTTTCAAGGGCTTCTTCATCAACTCTTATACCCATTGAAGACAACTCTATTACGTCATCTAGAACAGGGTTGTAGAATAGGAAGTCTCCATTCAAGTCCCAATCATCGTAGTCAGGAGATCTACCATCGTGTTTTTCACCTGATTCTAGGGCCTTTCCTATTCCTGTTAAGAATACAGCCTTGTGTCTTTTTACTATTTCTCTCTCTCTTTCCTTGGCTGTTAGGTTTGGCCATTCATCCTCTAGCTCCTGTGATGATACGAAAGTTATTTCATCTGGAAGAAGTGGTTCAAAGTCTGGATACTTAGATAATATAAAATCATCTGTCCTCTTAAATACATCGAATATTTTTCTTACAATCCACTCTAACTTTTCATAAGTCCTGTCTGATTTTTCTATATGGTATTCCCAGTCCCATTGGTCTACATAAAGAGAATGTAGGTTGTCTAGGTCTTCATCCTTTCTGATGGCATTCATATCTGTGTATATACCTTCATTTACAGGTATTTCATACTTCTTTATGGCTGTTCTCTTCCACTTTGCTAATGAATGTACTATCTCAGCCTTTTTATTTAAAAATGGAACTGTAAATGAAACTGGTGTTTCAATACCATTTAAATTATCATTAGTGCCTGTCTCTGGAAGAACAAATAGTGGAGATGATACTCTAAGTAGGTTTAACTCACTCGCTAGTTCATTCTGGAAAAAGTCCTTTAACTCCTTTATAGCTTTCTGTGTCTCTAAGACACCCATTTCGCATTTGTAATCTTTTGGTATTATCATTACCATAATACACATCCTCCTGTTTACTTTAATTTATATATGATCGACCTTGCTAGTTTGAGTTTAACTGTCACCGATAGTTTTGGTGAACAAACTACATATAAACTCAAATACCCTTGTGTATTAGTATACTATCTGGTCTACGCTCATAACTTTGTAATTTTTATATTGTTTGTAGGGTGTTTTAAAACCGGCTGATATCTGAGTTCTAATTGTAGATACCTGCTCTAAAAAATATGTGTTATATGCCTTGTCTGGCTTTGCAGACTTAGAATTAAGGGTTACCCCAAGCTGGGTAGCATACCTGATTATATGCGACCTAGGCTCTGCTCCAAGACCTGCTACCCTACCACCAAAGCCATAGTTGGTATTGAAAAAGCTAGAAATCTGTCCGTTAAGTAGATTATAATTTTCACTCATCCTACCAATCTGCTTTAGTCCATATATATCCATTATAAATTTAGTTGAATTTCTTTGAGATAGCTCAGCTATAATAAACTTATCACTAACCAACCTATTCAATAGCACTTCGTCTATGTCTCTGGATGTTGGATAGAAGTTTATATCATTTCCGTACTTAGAAATATACTTGCTGATCTCATTGGACACATATGCCTTCTTAGATATCCTGTCCATACCACTTGGGATTTTAATTTCTTCATATGGTGTATCTATCTTTGACGACTTGTCCCTAAGCTCAGCAAGAAGCTCTTGCTTATGGTCATGACCAAGTGACTCTTCATCAACTATACTGATAAACCTCTCTGCACCCAATGTTTTTGCTATATCGACTATTTCCTTGGCATCTGTCTTTTTTTCATAGTCAAGGGCTATATCAAAGTTTTCTGCTAGGTCTTTGACATCTTTACTTGAGAAAGCAGATATAGTTATTATATCCTTTCTAGCCCTGTCTAAACTTTTAATATAATGTATTATACCAGAATTTTCAGAAGAAACAACCAAAGTATTTATATTTTTATCATTTTTTATCTTATCAAATATTTTATTCATAGCCTGACTATCCATATCATCTGGTAAAATGCTATGACTTATGTCTAATTTTTCATCCTTATCATGTTTTTTCTGGTATTCATTATTCTTCACTAAGGCTTCAGCTGATGAATATTCATTGGGTTGAAGCTTCTCACTGTCGGTAAGTATCACCACTTTAGTAAATTTATCATCTTTTGTATCGACAATTTCTTTTTTCTTTTCCCCTGAACCACATGCTGTCAATGTAGCCATCAATACTAAACCTACCAGGGTAAATCTAATTTTCTTAAAAGTCATATCAACAATATACCTCCTAGTAAATTCTTGGGCTTAGGTATATAGACCTAACATATCCATAAGCAGAACCTGAATACTGGGGTTCAACTAAAAGACCCAATTCTTGATTGGCCCTATCCCTGATAGAAGAATCCTCATAGCATTCCTCTAAGGCAAAGCTCTTATCGTACATATATAAAGCTGTCTCTATTGCTATCTCAGTAGTAATCCCCTGCCTGCTCTCACTTAGTCCAGCTATTCTACCTTTCATATTCTTCTTGTCAAGAACTGATGAAACATTCTCGTCAAAATCTTTTCGTTTTAGGCTATGCATTTCTTTTTCAAGCCCTAGCTCTTTGGCTAGTATAAGAGAATCTTGGTCACTATTTATATCCGGTACTATATATCCCAATTTCAAGGCGTCCTTTAATATATCCCCCGTCAATTCTACCTCACTAGTATATACTGCTATTTCCTTGCCATTTTCTTTGACAAGCTTGTCAGTAACCTCATGTATCTTGCCTGATTTCACATCATTTATAGACATAGGCACTTCTACAAACTTGATTGATGACTGGTTGCAGTATTCTCTAGCTTCACTTAGGTCTAGATACTGTTCGGGGTCATTAGAATCTTTGTTGTATACATAGGCAAAAGTATTAGCTCCCATCTGGCTTGATAGGGTAGCTATGTGCCTTGCATTCCTTTTTTCATCAAGCTTCATATCAACCTCTATATTAATGTCCTTTCTAAGATTCCTACTGTCATCTTCCCTGGATTCCTGCATATCAGCCGCAATAGTTATTATACCTGGTAGCTTTTTCTTGACCTTGTCAAATACACTTATAAGACCCTTGTTTTTTGAAGATATAATCAAGACCTTAACATTTTTATCTATGCTATTTGCAATTTTGTCTATTTCTTTTTGTTCAAAATCACCCTTAACTGGTGGCAAGTAGTTTATCACAATATCTTTATTATTAAAATACTTGTTATCTATGTACTGGCCCTTAGGCATATAGACAGTTATCTTAGACTTTTTATTTGTATATTTTTCATTAGTTTGATCTTGCTTATTTCCTGAAGAACAAGCGCTTGTAAGTGCCAATATAGAGCAAAGAATCAAACTAGAAACACATTTTTTCATTTACTTCCTCCTAACCCTCATATCCATTTGGGTTTTGTTTTTGCCAGTTCCAAGAATCTCTACACATATCATATATATCATACTTGGCTGTCCATCCTAACACCTTTGAAGCTTTTGTAGAATCCGCATAAGAGACTGCAGCATCCCCTGGTCTTCTAGGACAAACCTTATAAGCTATATCAATACCTGATGCCTTTGAAAAGGCCTCAATAAGCTCGTACACACTGTATCCCTTACCTGTTCCAAGGTTTATATGTTGTAGACCGAATCCACCCTCTAGAAGCTTTTCTATTGCATTTACATGGCCACTCGCTAGGTCTAAAACATGGATATAGTCCCTAACACCTGTTCCATCCTTGGTATCATAGTCATCTCCAAATACATTTAGATATGGTAATTCACCCAGGGCAACTTTGGTCATATATGGCATTATATTGGCTGGAATTCCTGTACTCTCCTCACCAATCAAACCAGACTCATGGGCACCTATAGGATTGAAGTATCTCAATATAGCAATTGAATAGCTATCGTCAGCATTATAAAGATCCTCTAATATCTGTTCACCCATCACCTTAGTGCTTCCATATGGATTCACACTAGTTCTTGGGTAGTCTTCCTTGACAGGTAGGTGTTTTTCTTCTACTACACCGTAAACAGTTGCAGAAGATGAAAATACAATCTTCTTTACATCATACTTGTCCATCAGCTTCAAGGTATTGATCAATGAAAACAAGTTGTTATCATAGTACTTTATTGGATTCTTTACAGAGTCTCCCACAGCCTTGTAGGCTGCAAAATCCACCAATATGTCTATATTGTTTTCTTTGAAAACCCTCTCGAAATCTTCATTCCTAGTATCAACCTTATAAAATTTAGGCCTCTTACCACTTATTTTTTCTATTCTATCAATAACTAATTCATAGCTATTAGAAAGGTTGTCTGCTATTATTACGTCATAGCCTCTATTTATCAATTCTACAGCAGTATGACTTCCTATATAGCCAGCACCACCTGCTAATAATATGCTCATTCTTCCCCTCCTAAATCATTTTACTTGCAATATCAGAATCAACTATTTCAATTAAATTATCTTCATCCATTTTTGAATCGCCCAAAATCAACCTATCTAGGTCAACTTCCCTATAGATTACGCTTTTTTGTCTCTCTTCAAAATCACATAACCTATATTCTTTGTTTAATATATCATTTATAATCACTATCTATATCCTCCAGTATAATAAAAGTCGCTGTCAACCTTCATTTTTCCAAACTTCATCAATGAATATAAATCATCTATAACGTCTTTTCTTAAAATTTTAGAATCTTTGTCTACACTAAACTGCCTAAATACATGGGCTGACTTTATCCTATCCATCATCTCTAGCTTTACCTCATCCTCATCCAATGTCATATAATTTGAATAGATGTTTTCATATATTTCAAATACTTTTTTGACAGTTCTTGATACATAGTGAGGCAGTAAATTGTATATTAGGTGACTAAGCTTCTTGTAGGATAAGTCACAATAAAAATCCAACTGGTATAACTCAGACTCTTTCATTCTCTTGGCAACCGACTTTCTCATTTCTAAAGGGAGAAATAATTGGTTTACATTTTCCATGCACTTTATAATTTCAAAAATATCTTCTTTTATGTCATTTCTTATCTCAAAAAAGAGTCTTTCAAGCCTTTCTAACTGTGAGAGATCACATGATTTTCTAAGTGACCTAAAGTAGTTTAATTCATTAGTTTCAAGTATTTCAGCCATATATACTGAAGTTAAGTCTATACTCTCCAACCTATCATGAAGGTCTAAATACAGGTCATTGATAAAATTTATCTTGTCAACGCTAGTGATATCCCTGTCAGCCATATATTGGTACTTGCTATTCATAGCGTATATATGACCGTAAAAATTAAATACGATCATATCGGATATAGATTTTATCCAATTTTCATATACCTCGTCCATACCTACAGAATCCAGAAGGGTCCTTTGATACTCAGAAAAAATTTCCTCAGATAAATCTTTCAATAAACTTTTTCTAATGTTAATTACAATATATTTATCCTTATATTTGATTTGTGTCTCAACATAAAAGTCTATATCACTGTCCTTATCATCTATAACTGAAATATCAGATACCAAGTTTTTCTCAATATCAAGAACGCACTTATCGTAAGACTTGTATATACCAATCCTATCTTGATCTACCTTGATAAAGAATGGCCTATACTCTTTTGTATAGCCTATGTACTCATTTGATACAGGCTTTATCCTATCAAACCCAATCTCTTGAGCATTTTTGTCATTTAAATATATATTATACACATCCTGACCATCATAAACAATATAATAGCCATCTCCTATATCCAACTTTGTAAATTCATGGATACTTTTGCATATAACTTCTTTTTTGGACTTCTTCTCATACATGACAAAGAGATCTTCATGCCTTATAAGGTACATATGCTTTTGTAGGTAGTCATTGGAGTTCATGATTCCACTCACCTTACAAAATACAATAGGGTCATTCTTAGGTAAAAATCCCAACTTGAAGTTTTCATTTACCAGTTCATCAAAATTTGAAGGTATAAAATCGTTGATTCTCTTGGTAATAAAAGATATCTTCCTGCTAACTTTAGACTCTCTATCACTATAGAAATAACCCTTTATAGTCAGCCTATCTTCATCTAGGCAATATGCCTCAATATCCTTGTAAGAAAACTCAAACCTCTTGTCCCAACTATTGAATACAAACCTCTTGTCTGCCCTTTCAAAAGTTCCTGCATAAGCCTCTCTTGAATCTATAGTTACAATAGCCGACTTGTCCTCAAAGTCAAATATCATTTCATCAAGTCCATCATTTATCTGTGCAAACTCTTCCATATCCAAAACCATAAGCAGGTTGGTAAATATGTTAGAAGTCTGTCCATCTTCTGATACATAAAAATTGATACTAGGAGATACGATGTTTATATTATCCCCATCAACCTCTGCTTTTAATTTAATCTTGCTTTCTGTATAGGAATACTCTAGGTGGTCTTGTTCAGCTTCCTTTAAACAATCAACCTTGGAAATATAAATATTTCCAAGGTTTGTTAAGTGTAGGCATTTATCCTCTAATTTATAGTCTTCAATTCCACTTAGGGCAAATCCTGATTCAGCAACAAAAATCACTTTTTCTGAATCTGACAAAAGATTACCCCCTTATTGCTTACTTTTTAATCCCGCTTCGTAAATTTCGTCTAAGTTAGAAATATATCCAGCATTTTTGCCACTCGATACAATTTGATTTTTCAAATCATTATAGTCAGTTTTAAGTTGTTCGGATGTCAACTTAGGAATCCTTGTTTCAAATGCTTTAATTTTAAGGTCATAGTACTTGTTCTGGGCAGATATATAATTCTGTATGCCCTTTGCACCTATTCTACTTGATTCAGCTGCAGCCTGGTTGTAATCGAAATACTCACCAACCTTCAACATATAGTAGCCAGCATTTCTTACGACAACAGGGTTAACTCCTCTTGCCTTAAAATTATTGGCAACGGATTCTGCACCATCTTTGTCCTTTGTAGCCCCTACAAATACTGTATAGTAACGACCCTTATTCTTGTACTCATCTGCTTGCCTATCTAATTCTGAAGCCTGCTTTGTTATAGAATCCTCTTCTTCTATCTTAGAGTTCTTCTTTGCAAGTTCCTTTGTATCAACTTCATCACCCTGGTCCTTAGTTGAACCCTTAGTCTTGTCTTGTGACCTCTTGTCAGCCTTCATCTGGCTTGTCTTGTTTGTCTCTGAAACACTAGGCGTTGAAAAGTTCTTTATTACATGAGTATATCCAAAGAATACCACCAACATAAGGGCTATAACTATTACCGAATCCCTCACTATCTTACCCTTTGTATATCCAGGTTCATCATCAGATTTTATCTTTGAAAACATACTAGTTATACCAGATTGTAGTTTTGATTTTGTATCTTCTTCACTGTCTTCAAGTACATGAGTATTTTTTGAGTCCTTTTTAGAGAATATGTTCTTAGGCTCATCGTATTCAAATTCATCTATTTCCCTATCCTTGCTGTACTTCTTAAGCTCTCTTTCAACCTTTTTGCTTGCCATTTTTTCCCTGAAAGCATCATATTTGTCCTTTAGGCCAAATATACCAGTATCCTCAAAATCATCTTCAAAGTCTTCATCTTCTTCTATTTCAGACTCTTCATATGTATCAAGGTCCTTTTGGGGTTCATTGGATGTCCTATCTTCTTCAAGGTCAAGTGACTTGTTTAGCTTATTTGACTCTATTTTTGCTATGTCCTTACTTTCAAGTTTCTTTGACCTTACCTTGTCTTCACCTGTCATAGATATCATATCTTCAAGTTCTTTAAACTCTTCTTCAGTAGGATTCTCTTCAGTAAAATCTTCCTTAGTAGAATCTTTTTTGATATCTTCATTGTCACCAGCCTTACTTACCTTGCAAGTCTTAACTCCATTTTTGTATATGATATCTTCTTCCTTTACAAATACATCGGAGTTTCCAAAGTAAGGAGCCATGATATTATTTTTTAGGTTTTCTGCTATATTTCTTTCATCCTTTAATTTATCAAGTTCTTTTTTACTCTGAACATTTTCCTTGTTCTCACTCTTTTGTCTCAACTTTAGAATTGCAACTGCACTCTGGTCCTGAATTTCTTTTTGGTTTGACCTGAACTTTTCATCTGTTGAATATGGTTCTTGAACATCTTCTTCATCTTGTTCCTCATCATATTCCTCATCAGATTCTTCATATTCATCATCCTTTTTAGCAAAAAATGATCCTATCTTAGACAAGAATGATGTCTTATCGTCTTCATCGTAGTCTTCATCATAGTCTTCGTCATATTCTTCGTCGTATACTTCTTCTTCCTCATCATCATAGTATTCATCGTCATAATCTTCATCTTCAGTATCAATCTTGTTGAAGAACTTAGCAAAACCAAACAGCTTCTTTCTAGGTCTTTCGTCTTCATCAAATTCATCATCTTCATACTGGTATATAGAATCCACTTCTTCTGCGATAGTTCCGTTACCACTGAAAGATTCTACCAATCTCAGGTACTGAGTTGTAGACAATTCATCTTCGTCTGGGCTCATACTCTCTCCAAAGAAGTTGCTATTTTCCATGTTAAAGTCACACTTTACTATACTCTGACACTCCAGCCAAGTCCTTTTGTCCATGAAAGTATTATCTCTAACCAATCTCTCAACGATCTCTTTGAACTGACTTTCACCGATTTTACCTGCTACAAATAATCTGAAAGTATTAGCAAATAACCTTCTATTGTCAGCAGAAACATAGTCCATCAATAATACAACGCATGAAACATATTCCTTATATTCTTCTGAGAAGAGATAAGACATCTCGCTCATTTTTTCCATTTCAGATGTCTTTCTATGTACATCATTAATTTTAACAAGTACCTCAGGAGCGCTAAGCATTGAAACATACTTTATAAAGCTCATACTCTTATGTTCATCAGCTAGTTCTTCGCTACCAACCTGCTCTTCATCAACCAAGGCTTCATCCTTGAACTCTCTCTTTTCTTTTGTCGCATTAAAAAGAATTGAATTTATTTCATTAAAAATTTCATTCATTATATCTATTTTAGCTGACTCTGTACTCATTTCAAGAATCGGACTATACTTGTCTACATCCAGAGAGATAACATTAATTACCATACCAAGAATGTCCTTATAAAGGTTAAGTATTTTATAGTCATTTTCTATTTTTTCTATTCTTTTAAATCCAGTATTCTTATCATAAGACAAAAATATCTTCTTGTCCTTTTCATTGAGTACCTTATTGCCGTTCTTCATAGCATTGTTAACATACTTTCTTGAACTATCAGTTATGTTTTCAATACTCTTATCAACTGTTTCTGTACTAAATATTACATCGTTCTGGATCCATACTTCAAGTATAGATTCCAACTTTTTAATTATTGATTTATAGAAAATAATATTATATCTCAACAACTCTATATATTTTTTTTCATCTTTATTTACTTTTTCATACTTATTCTTCAAAGCCTTGTCAAGATCTGAATTGACTTTAGACTTGTCTACTATAAAATGTTCATCTACTTCTCTTACCGCTTCTTTTATAAGACTTTTTCCAATGTTATTCAAAGTATTCACTCCTTATTTATATTAGTGCTGTGCACACAAATTCATATTTTAATAATAATATATTTTTGGTATAATACTTTAGTAAAAGTTTTTACAGTAAATATACCAAATTACATACTTATAATTATTATACCATAAATTATAGATAAGCTCTGCATATTTCACAAAATAATAGGTATAATTAAACAATATATATACGAGGAGGACTAGATTATGTTTGACATTAAGATTTTTGAAAATTTAACACTTGAGGAAAAGTACCAAAGTATGCTATCAGCCCTAAGAGGACTAGTTGATAACAGCGACTCTCAGACAGCAAAGTTGGCCAATTCATCAGCACTGATAAATGCTCTTGTAGGTAGACTAAATTGGTGCGGATTCTATCTGGATAACAAAAAGGAATTAGAACTTGGCCCATTCCAAGGTATGCCAGCCTGCACAAAAATACCTTACGACAAGGGTGTCTGTGGTAAATGCTATTCAACTAAGGAAACAATTAGGGTTGATGACGTCAATGCCTTTCCTGGTCACATAGCCTGTGATGCTGCATCAAATTCTGAACTTGTTATACCTATTATTGTAGGAGAAAAGTGTGTAGGCCTACTAGATATGGATAGTGCTGAACTATCTAGGTTTACTCAACTAGAGGAAAAATACTTGAAGGAAGCAGTAAAGCTAATAGAAAAATATGTCTTCTAATTTATAAATTATAGCTTCATTTTTTATTATTTGTGACTATGTATATATTATATACTCTTGAAAATACATCTATAAGAATGGTAGAATATATACATTCAATAATTTAAAAGGGGGTAAAGTTTATGAATTTCAAAAAAATTTCATCTCTTTGTATTGCAAGTATACTGGGATTATGTCTTTTCACAGTCAGATCCATTGGTGGCACAAACTCAATAGATTCTAAGGTCTTAAATGCTCATAAAAACAAAAAAGACTACAAGGCCCCTAAATCCAAGGCAAATAATTTTGTACAAGCCAGGGTGGTCAAGGTTGTAGATGGAGACACAATCTCTGTTAGTATTTCAGGTAAGGTCCATAAAATCAGGATGGTCGGTGTTGATACACCTGAAACAGTCCACCCTAAAAAACCAGTTCAATACTATGGAAAAGAGGCAAGTAACTATGCAAAGTCCAAACTTACAGGAAAAACAGTATACCTACAAAAAGATGTAAGGGATACAGATAAATACGGTAGGTTGTTAAGATATGTATGGATTCAAAGACCATCATCTAATAATCCTAGCAAAAATGAAGTAATATCTATGATGTACAATGCTCAGCTAGTAAAAAACGGATATGGTCATGTATACACTTATCCACCTGATGTAAAATACATCCCTATTTTCAGAGAACTTGAATCCCTAGCTAGAAAAAATAATATAGGTCTTTGGAAGAAATCTAATACAAATCCAAAACCTATTGAAAAACCAAAGACTACTGTAAAACCAAAGACTACTGCAAAACCAAACGTATCTTCAAAACCTAAAAACACACAGGTTAAAACTCAGGGCAAGGGGCCTGTTAGGGCTAATAAAAGAACCAACATATACCATATGCCTGGTGATAGGTACTACAATAAAATCAGCCCAAAAAATATAATATACTTTAGGAACCCTCAAGAAGCAGAATCTGCTGGATATAAGCACTCTAAAGTTTAAATAAATAAGGCAGGACCTAGATACGATATCTTAGGTACTGCCTTTTTTGCAATACTAATTTCTATGCTTATGTCCACAACAACCGTCATGGTGGTGACCTTCACTGTGGTCATGTCCACAACAACCGTCATGGTGGTGGCCTTCACTGTGGTCGTGTCCACAACAACCGTCATGGTGGTGGTGATGGCTATGCTTACCTTTATTTTTACCCATATCTTCGACTAGGTCATACCTTTCCCTATCAATATCTAGCATATCTTCATCATCCATATCACTTTCAAGATTATCTAGCATGTCTTGGGCTATTTCTAGAGTTATAGCTACATTGTCCACTATTCTGTCAATATAGTATTCATCCACTATTCTCTCATCCTTGTAGGTACACCCTATCATCCCATAAATCTGCAGCAGGTGCATATTTATCTCCATCATCTCCCTAAGATTGCCTATCTCTTGGATTGCCTCCTGCTTGTCTAAAGGTTTTAATCTATGATCCATAGCAAAGGCATCTATCATTGTGTCTTCCAGGTATGACCCTAATATAGACAGTATGCAGATAGCATCTAGTATACTCATACCTTCCTGTTCATCAATTTCATAGACATAGTGGTTGGCAGTTCCAAATGTATTCACCTTATATTCTACCAAATCAATATCTATTGGACCAATTTCAAGAATCCTATCTACTACTGCCCTTTTGTCTCCTATCAAGAAATCTACAGACTCCATGTCATCTTGAGTCATCAGGATCATATTGTACTCAGACATTACAAGTCCTAAAATATTTATTATTTCTAGGGTACTTAAGTCCTTTGTCACATCCACTTCAAAAATATTTTTTTCAATATCCATCTTTAAATTTATTCTATTCGTTTCTTTCATGGTACACCTCCATAATATGATTATAAATAACAACTTTATAAGTATTACAAGTATTGCTTTCACTACTAGACCTTTATACAATACCTATTCAAGTTACATATAAAAACGCTTATCCTATAATTGATTATAATTATAGCAAATTTGTTGGGTTTTTTCCACTCTTATATAAAAGTAAACTTGCAAATATTCCTATATGTTACTTCATTAGCCCATAATAGTCCATTAAGAGTTATAGCTAAATGTACAATAAATCTAAAAACAGAGAGGGCAATCCCCTCTCTGTCAAATAAGATAATTAAATTGCTCCTTTATTATAGAGATTCTGCATAGATAGCTCTTACAACTTCTCTAGTTGCTTCTACTGGAGCACATCCCAATAGCCCATCAAGTGATGGTGTAGTGAATGCTAGTTCAGTCAACTTGTCTAGATGGTCTTCTGAAAATCCTTCATCTTTTAGAGTGTTTGTAAGTCCTACAGATCTTAACCATTCCTTGATTAGTTCAGCAGCCTTGTTGGCATCTATATCTTTTTCATCACCAAATATTGGTGCAAATACTTCTTCTATAGTTGCTCTTCTTGATTCAAAAGTATGTCTAACTACTGCTGGAAGTAGTATTCCTAGTCCATATCCATGAGTGAAATCAGTCTTTATAGCACTTAGTGGATGTTCTAGAGCATGTGTAAAGTGTAGTAATCCATTATCAAATGATGAACCTGCTATCATAGATGCATATACTAGGTAGTATCTAGCTTCTACATCCTTAGGGTCCTTTAGAGCCTTTGGTAGGTATTCATGTACTAGTCTAACTACTTCTTTTGCAAGTAATATACTAAGTGGGTTGGCTACTACTGATGTACAGGCCTCAAATACATGGTTAACTGCGTCTACAGATACAGACATAGTCTGGAATTCTGGTAGGCTTACCATTAGGGCTGGATCATCTATGGCATACATAGGATATATACAGTCATATGCTATTGCTGGTTTGTATTCCTTTTCTGGTATAGATACAACAGCAAATCTATCTACTTCTGTTCCTGTTCCGTGAGTAAGGTTGATAGCTATTACTGGAGCAGCCTTATCTGGTGTAAATTCGAACTCATAAAGGTCTGCACAAGTCTTTTCTGGATATGATAGCAATATAGCAGTTGATTTTGCTGCATCTATAGGGCTACCACCACCTATACCTATTACACAGTTGGCTCCTATTGTTTTAGCTAGAGCTACTGCATCATCAACGTCCTTATGCTCTGGATTTGGAGTTATCTTATCAAATAATACATATTCTATATCATTTGCCTTTAGTGCTGGCTCAACTACATCCCAAGCACCTGTCTTTTTATATGCTCCCTTACCTGTAAGTATAACAATCTTATCTAGACCTTTTGCCTTTAATTCCTGAGCTATGTCATTGAACTTGTTAATCGCACCAGCTCCTAGATATGCTGTAGTTTTTAATCTTATCTCCTTGACTTCATTTACATTAATGTCTTTTTCCCACATGGTAAAACCTCCGTTATATATTTTTTATATGCTATCCCAACCCTGTTTAAGCTGGCTTATATCTAGCATAAATTCATTATATTATTCCTGATTAATAAAGTCAATATTTTAACTATAATTTATATATTTTCATTATACTTTTGTTTAATTTTTGCTATTATATTTTTATTTTGGGATAATATCCAAGAATTTTTTGAGTTTTTTTCTATTTTAACGATTATATCAATAGAAATTTGAAATAGTTAATTGTTATTTTTATAGCATATGATATATAATATCTTTTTTGATCTTATCTTTTATTTATACTGGGTATGTAATATGGTATAATATTACATTGGTAACACTATTGTGCTTTGCCAATATAACAAGAATATAGAGCCAAAACTCTAAAATCAACTTTTGGGAGGTATATATGACAATAGCGGATAAAAATTTACAAAATCTTTGCAATGAAATAATGACTTCAAATAATTCAACTGAAGGCGAAAAAGTAAGACCTAAATATGCTGATGGTAGCCCATCTCATACAATATTTGTCAACCAGGTGTTTGAGAAGTATGACCTATCTAAGGGGGAACTTCCAATAGTTACCCTACGCCAAACAGCATGGAAGTCTGGTATCAAGGAGATACTATGGATATATCAGGACCAGACAAACGACCTTGACATATTAAAAGACAAGTACGGTATAACTTGGTGGGATGAATGGGATATAGGTGACAGGACAATTGGTCAAAGATACGGTGCAACTGTTAAAAGATATGACCTAATCAACAAACTTCTTGATGGCCTAAAGAACCAGCCATACGGTAGAAGGCATATAATCAATCTTTATCAGGAGGCGGACCTTGCTGAGACTAAGGGCCTACACCCTTGTGCTATGGAAACTCAGTGGACTGCTCGTGATGGCTACTTGGATATGACCTTGATACAGAGATCATCTGACCTCTTAGTTGCCAATGCCATCAACAAGATCCAGTACGTTGCCCTACAGATGATGGTGGCACGTCATGTGGGTCTAGAACCAGGTGTCTTCTGTCACTACGTAAACAATGCCCACATCTATGACAGGCATATTGACCAGGCAAAAGAAATAATGTCTAGAAAACCTCAGGAAAATGACGAGTCAGTAAGACTTGTTCTAAACCCTGAAAAGACTAATTTCTATGATTTCACTATAGACGATTTTACTATGGAAAACTACAATCCAGTAAAACCAAACCTTAAATTTGAAATGGCTATATAGGTGATATCATGTTAAATATGAATATATCAAATGAATCTAAGAATAAGGATGCTAGACTTGCTCCAGTAAAAAATATATATATGATAGTTGCAATGACTGAAAAAACAAATGCAATTGGTATAAACGGAGATATGCTATTTTACCTAAAGGATGACCTTAAGTATTTCAAGGAAACCACTCTAAACCACACTATTGTATGTGGTAGAAAGACTTATTTCTCATTCCCAAGAAGGCCCCTTCCAAATAGGAAAAATATAATCCTTACCCGTGGGGATGGTTCCTATGAGGGTGCCTATAGCCTACATTCCAAGGAAGAACTTGTAGATTATGCAATAAATAATCCCAATGAGGATATTTTCATATGCGGTGGAGACAATGTCTACAAGCAGTTTATGGATGTAGCTAGCAAGCTATACGTTACTATTATCGATGAAGATCAAGCTGTTGAAGCTGACTCATTCTTCCCCAAATTTGGTGATGATGAGTGGCAGTTGGTCTTTGAATCTGCCTATATAGATCCTGAAACTGCACCTAGGTATAAATTTACGGTATACGATAGAAAATAATTTAAGTATTATACAATAGGAAAGAGTCTAAAAATAAAAAAGTCTAAAAATCTGAACTACAAAACGCCGAACATTGTACCGACCCCCAAAAGTTAGACCTAAAAATCTAACAATTGGGAGGTCGGTTTTTTCATGGCAAAATATTCACTTGAACTCAGGAAAAAAATTGTATCTTAATATTTAAGCAAATAAAAAACCGGACACTAAGTGCCCGGCTAAAAATATTTTTTTAATCTTCTATTGCGTATTTGTGTGCTGTTTCAGCATAAATTGTATTCGTACCACCGATAATATATAGATATTCTATCTTAGATTTTTCGATATAATCATCAGTTACTTTTACTGGTGTTGTTCTTGATAAAAGTATCGGTGCTTTTCTTCTTGCACACACAGGTCCGATTACCAATGCGTCAGGGAATACTTCTCCTGATGCTACAAATACTTCCTTAGATTCTGGATATGTGTAACTTGCAACTAAAACTGCAGTCTCATATCTGTCTCGTCCGTTAAATCTTCTTATTACTTGTGGCAATTGTTCTTCCAATTTCTTGGATACTGAATGTTGTCCACCTGCAACGTAAACTCTCTTAATGTTCAAATCTTTAAGAGCCTTGTCTACCTTCTTGTCAATTTGATTTCTTCTAACCAATAGAATTGGTGCGATTTCTTTTGAACCAAGAGGTGCTGTTGCCAATGCGTCAGGGAAATTTTCTCCAGATGCAATGATGGCCTTGTTCACTTTGCCAGTTAATCTTTGGATTTCGTAAGCTAATTCTGATGAAGTCACATATCTGTCACGACCCCAAATTCTTTGTACGCTGTTTTGATCGTATCTTGCTAATTGTGATTTAACATTTTCAGAAATAGACTTGTGACCACCAACGATAATAACTTCACTAGCTCCCAATCTTACAATTTCTCTTGCAACATCATCTTCTAGATATCTTGTGTTATTCAACAATATTGGAGCGTCCAATACGTGAGCCAAAACAGTTGCAGTCAATGCGTCAGGATAATTTCCTGAATCAGCAATGATTACATATCTTGACTTGTTGAAGAATCTCCTAGAAGTGTTGATAGCTGTGTGAACTCTGTCCTTTCCAGCAACACGTTCAATGTATCTGTGACCGTGTTTTTCAACCTCTCCTGGCTTGTCGCCAGGTTGGTCTGGTGTCGTTTCATCTTTACCAAATTCATAAGTTGCAATTATTTTAGATACATTGGCAGTGAACTTATCTTTAATTTCTTTGCCATAAGTTTTTGTCGTATTTCCTTCTAATTGCCATTTAACAAATTTGTTTTTCTTTTTTACTCCATTGATTGTTTCTGTTTTTCCAGTAGGAGCAAGTATGCCTGGTATTGTAACCTCAACATTTGGTTTTACCCAGAATGTCTTAACAAATCTAGTATTTTCTTCAGCCTTATCTGTTGTGTCAACAATAACTTTTACATAGTTTTCTGGTACAAGTGGCTTTTCATTTCCAATTTGTGGAACTACATTGTCTACAACTGTGATTGGAACTTCAATTACAACAGTCTTTCCATTTGGATATTCTATCTTAACTTTTGCTGTTGAATCTCCAGGCTTATCTACCTTTGGTTCTTTTTCATAAGTTATTTTAGTTCCTTTTGGTAGTGGATCTTTTTCACTTCCAGGGATATTTTTAATTAAGTCTCCTGGTTCTGGTTTATCGCCTTTTGGTGTTACAATATTCTTCTTAGCAACTGGTGCTGGTACTAGTTTTTCTGGAACAACATTAGTAGAATATTGTGCAGTGATTTCTGTATCTTGAGTAAATTGACCATTGATATTTTCATTAGCCCAAGAAGCTACTGTACCTTTTGTAACTTTCCAACCCTTGAAAGTGTAAGTTTGGTCAATGTTATTAACCTTTTCTTTCTTACCTTCTGGTTTTTTTGTTATAGTAACATTTTTTGCCTTAGGGTTTACAAAGTAAACTTTGTTTTTTCCATCTGTTGCTTTGTCTGTTGGGATTAAAATTACTTTTACATAATTATCTGGAACATTTGGCTTGTCTTCGCCTTCTTTTTGTTCCACTACATCACCAGTAACGTTGTATTTTACTGGAACTTCCTTAGTTTCACCATTTGGATAAGTTATTTTAATAGTTGTTTTCTTATCTGTTCCTGGTGTTTTAGTGTCAGGTTCTTTTCCTTTAACAAATTCAATTTTAGTTCCTGGTGGCAAGTTATCTTTGTTATTAGGATCATCATCGTTATATGGATTTTCGATAAAATCTTTTGGTGATGGATTTGATCCTTGTGGTATCCATTGATTGTTCTTGCCTTTTGGTTCTACATTTTTGTCTTGTTCATAAGTTGCAACTATTGTAGATTCTTTTGCAGTGAACGTATCTTCAATTTCTGTTTCATAGAATTTTTCAGGATTGCTTCCTACTAATTTCCATTTTTTGAAATTATTTGTCTTTGTAACTCCGTTTTCCACGACTTTTTTTCCTGTTGGAGCAAGTATATCTGGAATTTTAACTTTTTTATTTGGTTTAACCCAGAATACATTTACAAATTTTGTATTATCCGTTGCTGTATTTGTTGTGTCAACTGTTACCTTCACATAAGTTTCTGGTACAAGTGGCTTGTCATTTCCAATTTGTGGAACTACATTGTCTACAACTGTAAGAGGTACATCTACTATAGTAACTGCTCCGCCTGGGTACTCAACCTTAACTTTTGCTGTCACATTACCTTTGTTATCAACATCAGGTGTTTTTTCATAAGTTATATTTGTTCCAACTGGAAGTGGTTTATCTGGGCTTCCTGGAATATTTTTGATTAAGTCTTTAGCTTCAGGTACATCGCCCTTTGCTGTAACGGCATTTTCTTTTGCTATAGGCTCTTGGAGTATATTAATCCAATTAAACTCATATTTAGCAGTGATGTCAGTTTCTTGGATAAATTTACCCTTAATATTTTCGTCAGTCCAAGATGCTATAGCCCCTCTAGTTACTGTCCAGCCTATAAATTTGAAGGAGGATTTATTTCCATTTATATCCATTTCTTTTCCTTCTGGTTTATTTTTAATAGTAACTTCCTTCAATGGGTTTACAAAGTAAACTTTTTCAGTCTTATCTGTTGCCTTATATGTTGGGATAAGTTTAACAGTTATATAGCCTTCAGGTTTCTTTGTATTTTCGTCTATTTTTTCAATTACATCTTGCAATGCTTTGAAGTTAAATTTATATTCTGCATCTGCTGTATATTGTTTATTTTCTATTGCCGGACTCCAAGTTCCACCTTCGGCTGTGTAGCCAGTATTTGGATTCTTGCTAATATCCTTTGCTGTATCTGTTAGGTCTATATCAACATTTGGTTTCACATAGTAAACTGTTGTGCCTGATAAAGTACCATTAGCATCTGCCTTAAATGTTACAGTTACATATCCGTTAGGTTTATCAGAGCTGTCAGTTTTTCCTTGAGGAATAATGTTGTCAAGTGCTTTATATCCTGCTTTAATTGTTGTATCAGCAGTAAATGTTTGAGTTAATTCTTTATCCCATTTCTCAAATTCATATCCAACGCTTGGCTTAACATCTGGAGCAGGTACTGTTACTTCTTTATTAGGTTTTACATAGTAAACTGTTTTGCCATTTAATTCTCCATGGTCACCTTTAACAAATGTTACTGTTAAATAACCTGCTGGTTTGTCTGATCCATCAGTTTTTTCTTGTGGAATAACATCGCCTTTTACATTATACTTAGCTTTTATTACATCATTGTTGTTGTATTTGATAGCACGTTCGATTTGAGTGTCCCATCCAGCGAAGTCAAATCCTGTGTTTGGTGTAACCTCTGGCGCGTATGGCGTTAATACTGCTGCCTTGTTTGGATTTACATATAGGACTTTTGTTGTATCTTTTGTACCTTTTATCTTACCATCTTTTTCTGTAGAGAAAGTTACTGTGATATAGCCTTCTGGTTTTTCTGACTCATTATCTTTTGTCTTTGGAATTACATCATAAAGTTCTTTGTATTTAGCAGTAACTGTTAAATCTCCAGTTATATGTTGGCTATCTTTTTTATCCCAACCATCAGCTTTATATCCAGTTTCTGGAGTTACTGTCGGTTTAGCTATTTTTGTATCTCCAAGAGTTATGTTTGCAGTTGGATTTACATAGTAAACAGTTTGTCCTTCTATTGATTTACCATTAGCACCCTTATCGAAGGTTACTGCTACATAGCCTTCTGGTTTTGCATTTGGTGTTCCTTTGCCATCAGTTGCTGGAATAATGTCGTCAAGCTTTTTAAAATTACCCTTAACTGTTGTATCAGCTTTATACTTCTTAGTTGTTGTAGTATCTTGATCCCATTCCTTAAATTCGTAACCTGTGTCAGCTACAGTCTTTGGTTGAGGAATTGTTACACCTATATTTGGTTTCACAAAATAAGTGATAGTTTCTCCACCAACAATTTTTCCGGCTTCTTTACCAGCTAACTTTTCAATTTCAAAAGTAACTGTCACATAGCCTTTTGGTTTTTCTGAATCATCATTTTTTGTCTTTGGTATTACAGCTTTCAAGTCGTTAAAGGATCCTGTAATTGTTGTATTCTTGTCGTAAACTGTTGGGATTGTAGCGTCCGTATCCCAAGCACCAAATTTATAACCTGTATTTTCATTTGTTGCTGGTGGGTTGATTTTTACATATTCTGTTGGATTTACATAGAATTTTGCAACGCCAGTAATTGAACCTTTAGCTTCGTCTCCAGTTTTAACAACAAATTTAACTTCCTTATATCCTACTGGCTTTTCATTAGTATTACCCTTGTCATCTTTTTCTGGGATAACATTGTCAAGCTTTGTTGCCTTTGCTGTTACAACTATATCAGCATCTGTGATTACAAATTTATCTTCCTTATCCCACTTATCAAACTTGTATCCAGTTTCAACTGTATATCCTGGATAGCCATAGTCTGTCGTATCATTTTTAATGTCGCTTAATTTCACTCCAGCATTTTTCTTAACATAATAGGCTTTTTCTTCTGTTAATTCTAATCCTTTTTCAGCCTTGAATGTGATTTTAACATAACCATTAGGTCTAACTATGCTAGAGTCATCATGATCAGTTGGATCGAATGGAATGATATTCGTAGCTTCTTCATAAGTCGCTGTGATTATCGTTCCATTTGTATCAGTAAACTTTTTTGGAGTGTTTGGATTGTATTCAGCTCCATCAGCTTTTGCTCCCATCTTCCAGCCAATAAATGTGAAGTATTGTTTACCCACTGGATCTTTAACTGGAATAGTTACTTCTTTTTCAGGATTAACCCAATAAATTTTTTCAGCTTTTGTTTCATCAGTAGCTTTATCTGTTGGAACAAACCTTACTTTAACAAAATTAGCTGGAACTGTATTTGGCTTGTCTTCTCCAGTTTGTGGAATTACATCAGAAACATATTGAGCTGTGATTGTACTTGCTTTTTCGAATTGAGTTCTTGGCTTGTCATTAAGTTTGTATTCAGTTCCGTCTCCTGTTGCAGTGTCTTCTTTTATTGTCCACTTAACAAACTTATTATCGCCAACTCCTGTTGGATCTTTTCCAGGAATTACAACCTTAGCATTTTTATTTACATAGTAGAAATATTTTTGTGGGTCTTTCGCCTTGGTTGTTGGATCTACTGTTACTTTTACATAATCCTTTGGAACGTAGAATGGCTTTTCTGTTAAAGTCTTTGCTTCGTAGATATTTTTTATAACCTTGATAGGTATATCAACTGTTTGGCTTGTGCCATTGGCATGAGTTACTTTTGCCTTAACTGTTTCTACCCTTGTAGGTTCATCATTAGGATTATCTTTTTCTTTTAATTTGTCATAAAGATAAGTTTTTAAATCCTCATCTGTTGTGTATTCTCTATCACCATCAACTATAGCAAATTTATCAGTATCTGCTAATGCTTGTGAAGTAACACTTGCGTCTTTAATCTTAACTTGTCCCTTTAATTTGTCAAGTGTTGGAATAAAGCTATTAACCCAAGTGTCGCCATCTTTAAATGATTCTTTTACTTCAAGTTGGTCTGCAACAATATCGTTATTGTCCCAAATAGCATAGAAAGTCTTTGCTTCTTTGATGTTTGCAAATTCAGCATCAGTAACAGGAGTTTTTCCATCTTTAGTTGTTGACCAACCTTTAAAAGTTTCCCTGTCCTTAGTTGGGTTTTCTGCCTTGTCAGTTAATGTGCCATCATAGTCGACTTCTTTTACGATTTTTTGCTCTGCATCTGGTTTTGTTATAGAAGCAAACTTTCCGCCATTAGCATCAAAGGTCACAGGAATAACTTCTGTCATAGTAATCTTACCACCTTTTATGACATCATAAGTTAAATCATATTTATATGTTTTGCCCTTATAAGAAATTTTCTTTTTATTTCTATCAAGTGTATAAGTGTCGGTAGCATCAGGATCAGGATCTGCCACACCTACTGTTGGTGTTTTATCAAGATCACTTGCTCGATACTCACTATATTCTCCTGGGTTTTGTTGGTCAGGCGCATCGTTTCTTATGATTGTCTTGTCGGTATCGTTACTTGGGAATTTAAAAATACCGTAATCTTCTTGGGTTGCTTCATATCCTGTTAAATAAGAGCCTTCTACTCTTGGTCTCTCAGCTTCAACTACTCCCGTATTCCATTTTGAAGTAAACTTAGTTGAAGCAATTTGTTGAAGACTTAGGTCAAGGTTAATGTTTCCAACTATCTCTCCCGTATTAGGATCCGCTTTGCCGAATGAATGTCCTCCCTCGGTTCCAAAAAATCTTGCTGTCAATAGTTTGACGTGTTCTGTTACATCTTCATCAAGAAGCACTTCATATCTATAAGGCTTCAGATTTGTTGAATATAATGGAAGTTTAGTTGGCTTACCTTCGCTATCAGACCAAGTATAGGTTCCTGCTTTATCAACCTTTAAGAAGAACTTTACTCCTGTTCTTGTTGATGTTTTATCGTCCATTTGTTCAAAAACAATTTGTGCCTTATTAAGTTTTCCATCTACGTCTTTGCCAAAGACACCTTCCCAGTCAAAGTTTCCTCCGTCAAGACCTCTTGTTGTGAAAATCGCATTTACATTTGCAAATATAAGCGGTTTTTGTTCAGCAGTTGGATCTTGATTTGGGAAGTAGGGAGACCTAAATAGTTGGGCTCCCCTTTCCATTCTACGTCCTTGTAGTTCTCGTTTTTTTCGTCTATTGGCTTCTTGTACAGTTTTTGCATCTAATTGTGGATAGGACTTAACATCAATAGTTCCTACCTTGACTAGACTGTTTTTTTCAGGAGTCGTATCCTTAGCAAAACTTGTAAGTGGCACCATGGTTTGAAGAACCATGGTTATTGCCAATACTAGTGTAATTATTCTTTTTTTCAAGATACCACTCCCTATCTAATTGTGTATTCTCTTGTGTCAGATTGTAAGTTACCCTTTGTTGCATAAACACTAATTTTATCATTAGCTTGTAATTTTAAGTTTTGATTACTTAGGTCAAAACAAGTTATTTCTCTTTCTACAATTCTTCTTCTTACTCTAGTTTTTAATGTCATTGTAGTAGAAGTAAAATTATATTCTTGTCCACCTCTAGTTAAAACAAAGTGTCCTCTAGCTTCATCTGTCAATTTAGTAATTTCTACAAAGCTTGCTCCTGCCCTTGGTACTTGAACTGTAATGTTAGGTGCTTCAGTTTCACCGGAATTTATTTCAGTGTCTTTTTCAAATTTACCAGTAACTTTTTTGGTTTCCTCGTCTATGTCCCATCCTTTAAAGTCATATTTTTCATCAGTTTTCACAACTAATGGTGGGGTGATTTCAACTTCTGTATTTGCTTTAACGTAGAACTTTCTATTTCCGAGCATATAAGCTTTGTCTGCCGGAACTTTAAATTCTACTAATACCATACCTTCTGGTTTTTCTTTTTTAATATCTTCATCAGACTTACTAGGGTCTACTGGTATTACATCTGCTTGTGGTTCGTATTGTGCTATAAAGGTTATTTCTTTTCCTTCAAGTTTAAGTGCCTTGTCCCAACCAGAGTTTTCAGCTTTTGCCTTGTAGTATTTTGCTGGAACTATTTTCGGAACTATTAAACCTTTTGCTTCTTCAAAGCTTAAACCTTTAGCAACTTTATAAGTTACTTTATCAATATTTTCAGTTTTCCCTTCTTTAAGTGTGCCATGTTCACCTTTTAGGAAAGTAACTTTGATAAACTGTTCTTCGACTGGATCATTTTCGCCAATTTTTTGAACTGGGTTTTGCCAGATTGCTATTAATGTTTTGTTTTCATTAATAGGTGAGTTCAAGTCGAAGTATGCTTCTTCTTTTTCTTTGCCTTGTTCTTTCCAACCCATAAATACTTTGCCGTTTAATGTTGGTGTTGCAACTTTTGTCAATTTCTTTCCGTATTCAACTTCTTGGCTAGGAACATTGCTGCCGCCCATTGTGTTGAATGTGACTGTGTGCTTAGATGTTGTCCATTGTGCAGTGGCTGTAGTATTTTCATTTAATGTTACTTCATCGCCAACTTTATAAGTTTTTTCTCCTATCTTCCAGCCTGCAAATGTAGCATTTTCTTTGCTAAGTCCTTCTGGTCTTGCAAGTCTTACACTTGTACCATGGTCTACTGTAACTACTGCTGGAACTGTTCCTCTCGCTCCTTCACCAGCTTCATAAGTTAATTTCACCTTAGCTAGTTTAAATTTAGCTACATAGATTCTTTCACTTGTAATTGCTGTTTCAGTATCAATTTCTTCATACCATTTATCAAATAGATAGTTTGTTGCAGGAGCTGTTTTTGGTACTGCTAATTGTTTTTCACCAGCTGTTTTTCCATCAGTTAATTCTACTAATTTTATTTCAGCTTTTGGATTTACATAGTAAATTTTTTCTTTAACATTTCCATCAAGCTTACCCTTGCTTTCATTTTCTGTCTTAAAGGTTACTTTTACATAACCTGCTGGTATTACTTGATTAGGGTCGTTAGATTTTTCTACTATATCCTCAGACTTAACAAAGTTAAATACGTAAGTTTTTTCAGCTGTAATCTTTTCAGACTTTATTTCTGGTGACCATGTTCCACCATTAGAAGTATAACCAACGCTTGGAGTTTTTGTAACTGATTCAGCTGATTTTGTCATGTCGACTTCTACTTCTGGTGATACATAGTAAACTAGATTGCCTGATACTGTTCCGCCTGTACCAGCGTTGAATGTTACTTTTACATAATTTTCTAGAGCATCAGCTGGTTTCTTGCCGCCTGGTGCTTCTGGAATGATGTTCTTGTGTACTTCAACTGGGATTATGACTGGTTTGTCATTTGTTCCTTGTGTAGTACCGTCTTTGTACTTGACGATGACCTTAGCTTCTTGCTTGTCACCCACTGTATTTCCATCAGGTTTAGAAATAACTTCTATTGATAAAATTTCTTTACCCTTTTGTGGTGTGATTTTTCCTTTTAAAATCTCATCCGTTATTTCTTTGCCTTGTGGTGTATCTAATTTAGTAGTCTTTATTGGCTTAACAATTGGTGTAGCTGCAAATCTTTCATAGTAAACAGCTTCGATTACTGTTACTTTGTCAGTAAATTTATTCTTAGCTAAATCAATTTCAACTGCTGGTTTTACGTCTGTTAAACTATCATCGGCTTTGCCAGCTTGAACTTTTTGCCATTCTTTAAATACATAGTTGACTTCTTTTTCTCCAAGTCCTTCAATAGTAACTTTTTGTTTTTCTTTTCCTGTTGGGTTTGCTACTCCTAGATTAACTACCTTAGTAGGGTTAACCCAGAATGTTTTTTCAAACTTTGTATCATCTGTAGCCTTGTCTGTTGTTTTAACTATAACTTTTACATAAGTCTTTGGTACGTCTGGTTTATCTTTACCTTTTTCTTGTTCAACTACATCTCCAGATCCTACTGGTGTGATAATAGTATCTTTTGTAAACTTATGGCGTTTAGTAAAGTTGAAGATTCCATTTTCTTTTGCTTCTTCGTTTTGTTCAGCAATATCAGCTGTCCAGTTTGTAAAGTTAGAGTCCCCGTCATTTTTAACTTCTGGTATTTCTACCCAAGCGTTTGGATTTACATAGTAAACCTTATCGTCTTTGTTTGTAAAGTCTTTGTTTGGTTTAATCGTAACCTTAATATATCTATTTTCTGTATTGCCTTTTAAAATCTCTTTCAATCCACCGTCTTTTGCTTCTTTTCCTTCAGCTTCTTTTAAGAATAGTGGTTTGTCGCCGTCCTTGTTAAGGGCTTCGTAGACGTTCTTGTAAACTGTAATCGGTATAGTTAGTTCTTGCGGATCTTTGCCGTTTGTAAAAGTAACTTTAGCCTTGACATTTACTGTACGAACAAGCTCATCCTTATCGGCAGCTTTCTTTTCGTTGACTAATGCGAAGACTTGTTCATCACTTGTTAATTCAATGCCAGCATTGTCGAATAAACTTATTTTAGTTCCTTCTGGTAGTTTTTTAACTTCATCTTTTTCTTTCCATACTAATTGTTTCTTTAAGTCTTCAATCTTTGGAGCAAAGTTATTTGTCCATTTGTTTTCAGGATCTTTAAAAGCTTCTGTTCTTACTAGGCCAGATGCACTTAATCCTGACCATTCAAAGTAAGCTGTGAAAGTGTGGTTTTCGTCGATAATTGTATTTTTGTTTAATAGTCGACTATTATCCCACTTAGTAAATTTCCTTCCAGTTTCTGGAGTGATGTAGTGCTTGTCTGGGTCTACAGTTTCGCCTTCTGCCAATTCTTTAGGAACTGGAAGTAGGTCAGATTTAATTCCTTTTATTACATCGTAGTGTAACTCTGTAATATCTTTACCATCTTTATCCTTACCAAAGGATCCACCTTTTTCTGCCTTAAAAGTTACTCTTACATATCCATCTGGTACTGGATCATCTTTTTTAGTTTCGATTACTCTTACGTCCTTATAATAGAAGGTAATTTCATCTTTACCTGTTCCATTGATGCCCTTTAATGCATTAGTATCTTCATCTACATCAAAGAAGAGTTGTTGTTGTGGTTTTTCCTTGTCAGCTAATACCCAACCTGGTATTGGTCTATAGTTTCTTGCATCATAATGACGGTTACCATTGGAAACAAGTTCTTGGTCTATAATAGCCGCACCTTCTTGTGTTTCTTTACCTTTAAATCTTTCGTCTATATAGTTGACCTTGTACTCACGACTTCTAAATGGCTTGTAGAAGAATTTAAAGACATTGTTAGTTACTTTAGGATTATCTTCTATCTTATTAGTTTCTGTATTTAGAATCTGTGCCGGTTCAACACGGAATTGTTGGAAGAAGGTGTTATCAGCATTTACTCGATTGTTATAATCTTTGTAAATACTATAAACATCTGAAGTATCCTTGTGAGCTTCAAGCTCTTTATCAGTTGCCAAGATATATTTGTCGCCTTGCTTGTCACCTGTTGTAGCAACTAAATAGTTAGCACGTTTGTCTTCAAGCGTGTCTTCAAGTTTTTTCTTTAACATATAATCCTTGTCCAAGATATAATGTTCAACTTTAACATCTAGTCTATCGTTAGGAACCCAAATTGCCTTTAGATATACTGGTGCTACAACGTCGTTACCAAAGGAGTATAATTCTGGAACCTTATATTTATCTCTATAGCTTGTGTCTTGCTCGTTAGTGTAGTCGCCTGTTGTGGGATTTTTCATGTAACGAATGACTTCCCAACCCATAAAGTCGTAGCCCTTCCTTGTAGGCTTAATTTCTGGTTCAACTAGTTTTTGTCTTTGAATAACTGTAAAGACTTGCTTGTCGCCATCGTTAGCTTCTTTTTTCGCAAAAGTCTTTTTCTCTTCTTGACCTCTGTCCCCTACTTGGATGGTCTTGCGTTCTTTAGTTACTTTTGTTTCGTCAATTGATCTTAAATTTCCACCGTTCGGGTCGAAAGTTACCTTCCATTGATGATCAGGTTCGCCCCACTTAGCATATAGGTTTACTGGGTGAGAAGGCATCTTCTCGCCCGGGTTCTCCCAGATAAGCTTGGTACCGGCAGGGTCTAGGGCCCAGCCCTTAAAGACCATTTGATTGGAAAGATTGTCCGGTCTTTTGACTTTTAACTTGCCATCAGCATCTGCGAATACTAAGTCTGTAAGGCCTAATTCTTTTAACTTTTCCGGATTATCCAATAGGTTGGCAGGATTGTCTTTTTTATATTCTTCGTTGTCTTTTAACTTAGGGCTTAGGGCCTTTAGAGGAAATTCGTAGTAAGTTTGTAGTTGGTTTGTTGAGTTAAACTCTTTGTCGCCCTTAATCTTTGATGGGTCGTAGTTAAATCTTAGTGGATACTTGTTACGAGAATACTCAAATTTCAAGTAGCCATTTTGATCAAATTCACGATTATCACCAGGAAAATTCTTCATGAAATATAACTTTCCCTTTTGTTTAGGTTCTCCATCTTCATCTAATTCTTTAGAATATACCTCAGGAAAAGGTGTTACTTCTTCACGTTCATCATTGAGGCTATCTAAATCATAACTATCCTTAAACTCTGACCCTCTTCCTCCTGAATTCTTTGGTGTAAAACCTTGGAGATCTGGAAGAAGAAATCCCGTGTATTTGCTATTGTTAGTATCTGATTTTATGGTGTAGAGGTCATAATCTATAACTTGTTCACCATCAAAATCATCCAACCAAAAGTCTATGTGGTGGGGCATTGTTTGCTCATTTTGATCAATACCAAAGGAAAGGTCTGTAATGCTAGCTGGCTCTGTTTTTCCATTGCCTAGGTCTATTTTACTAACATATCCACCTTGTTTTTCTAAATCAGGACAATCTATAAAAAGATTGGCGGAGAGTCTATAAGGCGGCGTGTCTCTATAATAATAATGTTTTGGTTTTTTTAAATTTGGTAACCATCCTAAACTATTATTACCTTCATCAAATCCCCTTACTTCCTTTACATCGTCTGGCCACAAACCAACCATATTTTGGTTATAGCGTGCCTTGAAGTGGTAGGGATTACCCTCTTTACCTACTTCTTTACCGTCTTTGCTTATTTCTGGATAAAAAGAGGATCCAGCCACGTTAGATTTTGTAAAGTAGAGGTTGTAGACTTGTCTATCGTAGTAGATGTTGTAGACAGTCTTACCTGTTGAATCCACAGACTTAACTAGGTTTACATTCTTAGGGTCCTTGTTTTGGTCGTTAGTTAGAGCTTGGTTGTAAACATAGAACTTGTTTAGATAAGTATTTCTGCCAGAATTTGATTTTTCGCCGTCCCATATCTTATTAAGACGATCTTGGTCTAGGTCTGGGAAGACTATGTCTTTTACAGACACCTTATCCAAGTTTGGTCTTGAGCCTGTGTTTTGGTCTTTATAGACGCGAGTGCCTATATAGTCGTACTTATCTGCTAGGGAAGCACCATCTGCATGGTCTGCCTTTTCTGCCCAGAATTGTACTGCATAGTCAGCCTTTTCCTTGTCCTTCCACACTGCTGTGAAGGTAACCTCTGATGCAGGCATATTTAAACTTATTGTATCACCATATTTTATCGGTTTAAGATCACCTTTTTCATCCTTTACGAAATTATCACCTTCTTTTTGATATATAGTATTGTGAAGGTCAACTATAGCATTTCCTTTACTGTCTTTAATTATTTCACCATTTTTAAATTCTGCATTCTTACTATTTAGCTTTCCTTTTAAACCAACAGATGGTTTCCATCCTAGGAATTCGCAACCTAGTTTTGTAGGTATACTTGCAGGTTCGATTGTTGGAACGACTTGTTCGTAGTAAAGGTTACGGTTTGGAATCTCGGTGCCGCCCGCTGTATCAAATTTTACATCGTAGTGGGCACGGTTGTAACGGTATTCCAAGATAAAGTTCTTAGCTTTTTCTGGAACTCGCATTGTGATAGAGTCAGCTTCTGGAACAAAGCCTTTTACTCTCGGATCGTTTTTGTCCAATGGACTTACTTCCATTGTGGATCCTGTGTTACCATTTTGAGTTGTGAAAAGTGCTTTTTCATCTCCAATGCTTCCATCTGGATTTGTGTACTTGTTAAAGTCTTCTAGGTCTTGGAAGACATGTTTGATTTTAATTTGATTTGACTTGGCCTTGTAGCGAAAATCTCTATTAGCTTGGTATCTGATTCCATTAGTATCATTGCCTGTCTGATTTTTTACATCTGCAGCATCTTTTATAGTGTTGTAGTCAATTTTAAAATCATCTTGTGGTTCAATATAACCAGAAATCACAGGTAATTTTATGGTCCTATTGACCTTAGCTTTTTGTTCATCACTTGCTGCTGCACCTACACTAGCAATATAAGGTTGGTAGTTAACCTTATACTTCTCACCTCTTTGCACCTTGTAGTCTGTCCTTAGGGTGTAGATAGCAGGCTGGTCTTGATTTTTGATCAAATCCGCTGCCGTCTTCCCCTCTTCTGGTTTCGCCACCTTAACAGGTGTTTTGTTGTTTATGATTTCGTTTTTATACCTTGACAACTTATTGTGATCGACATTAGCTGCCAATGAGTGTATCGGCATCGATGTCAATATCATTATCATAGCAATTGAAAAGCAAAGAAATCTTCTAATTTCTTTTCTAATCGAATGTCTCATAACACCACTTCCTTCCTAAAATTTATTTTCAAATAGTTTGCTTATAGTTAAGCTTATCCTCATTATATCACATAATCAGTATTTTTCAATATGATGTATTGCTATCCAGTGTCTTACTTCATGGATGAGTCCTGTCAAATACAGGCTCTCCACCTTGTTGGAAAAAATTAGCGAGTCAGCCTAAACTGTCTCGCTAATAAAGTCTAACTTTTTGGGTTCACATCTTTTTTTAAAATTATAAGCTCTGGCAAGCTGTTATTATTGATAGCTTGTATACGTCTTCTTCGTTGCATCCTCTTGACAGGTCAGTTATTGGCTTGTTTAGACCCTGTAGGATTGGACCCAAAGCTTCGAAACCACCTAGTCTCTGAGCTATCTTGTATCCTATATTACCAGCTTCTAGTGATGGGAACACAAATACGTTGGCAAATCCTGCTACCTTTGATCCTGGAGCCTTCTGCTGGCCTACTGACTCAACTATAGCAGCATCAAACTGGATTTCTCCTTCGATTGGAAGTTCAGGAGCTAATTCCTGAGCCATCTTTGTAGCTGTTTGGACCTTAGTTGCTAGGTCATGCTTTGCTGATCCCTTAGTTGAGAATGATAGCATTGCAACCTTTGGATCTATTCCAAATATCTTTGCAGTCTTAGCTGATTCTACTGCTACTCCTGCTAGGCCTTCTGCATCTAGTTCTATGTTTATTGCACAGTCAGAGAATATGTACTTTGTATCTCCCTTGATCATTACAAATGCACCTGAAGTTCTAGATACACCTGGCTTTGTCTTTATTATCTGTAGGGCTGGTCTTACTGTGTCACCTGTTGAGTGAACAGCACCTGATACCATACCTGCCACCTTATCCATGTAAGTTAGCATTGTACCGAAGTAGTTTTCGTCTAGAAGTAATTTTCTAGCATCTTCTTCAGTAACCTTGCCCTTTCTTCTTTCTACAAATGCTGCAACCATTTCATCAAATTCTGCATAGTCTGCTGGATTTATTATTTCAACGCCTTCTATGTCGATTGATTTTTCGCTAGCTACCCTTCCTATTTCAGCTGGATCACCAACTAATACTGGTACTAGGATACCTTCCTTATGTAATCTTGAAGCAGCTCCTATTATTCTAGGTTCTGTTCCTTCTGGTAGTACTATCCTTATATACTTACCCGCAATTTGAGACTTTAATCCATCGATTAATTCCATCTTTTACCTCCTAAAATTTTATTAAATATCCCATACCCAGACCTAAAATCCAGGTATAGGTTTTAAATCTTCTAATATCCTTGTGACTGTCGGCATATATTTTTTGGATTTTTTAAAGGACTCATCCTTTAACCTAATCAATCCATATACTATACCTGTCACTAGTAGTCCTATTCCAAAACTATACACTTCAAGTAAATGACCAGCAACCACTGATCCAAGTGCATAGTAGGAGCCTACTGTGCCTGCTACTAGGGCTGTCAATGGTAGTCCATATAGGATTCCTAGAGCCCTCATGACATTGATATGTTCCATGCTGACCTCTACATAATCACCTACTTGACTACCTATACTGTTGTCTACTTCTACTATTATATCCATAGACTCACTCTTTGCAGCACCTATACATTTACCACAGCTAGCACAGGCTGACATTCTCCTCATCTGAAACTTGGCTGTCTTATCATCCATTACCTCTACTATATATCCTCTTTGATCCATTATGCTACCTCCTATTGAAGACCTGTCAAATTCAATTACTTGGAGTACCTGCCTATCAAGCTTATCAGTTCTTCTATTAGGGCATCTCTGTCCTCTTCCTGATTCTCAATAGCATCGATCAAGCATCCCTTTATATGGTTCTCTAGTATCATGACTCCTACAGCATTTATTGCTGACTTTACTGCTGTAACCTGTGTCAGTATATCTATGCAATAACGCTCGTCATCAACCATTGACTGGATACCCTTGACCTGGCCTTCAATCCTTTTAAGGCGCCTGATTAGTGCATCCTTGTCATTTTTAGAATTCAATTTTCTATCCTTGTTCACTTCATGTGTGCAACAACCACTCATCTATAATCTAGCCACCTTTATTATTCTTCTATAGATACCTTGATGCTTTTATTCTTCTATAGATACCTTGATACTTAATTCCTTTAACTGATCGTCCTCTGCAATAGACGGAGCCATAGTCATAGGACAAACAGCATTCTGGTTCTTAGGGAAGGCTATAACCTCTCTAATATTGTCTGCTCCTGCAAGTAGCATTACTAGTCTGTCTAGACCAAATGCCATACCACCATGTGGAGGTGTACCAAACTTGAAGGCATCTATTAGGAAACCAAACTTGTTGTAGGCTTCTTCATCTGTAAATCCAAGAGCCTTAAACATTCTCTTCTGGACTTGTGAATCAGATATTCTAATTGATCCTCCTCCTATTTCATATCCATTAAGGACTATATCATAAGCCTTGGCTCTTAATTTTAATTTATCTTCATCTTCTAGGTGGTCTAGGTCCTCATCCATTGGTGATGTGAATGGATGGTGCTTGGCTGCAAATCTTCCATTTTCTTCGTCTTCTTCAAATATTGGGAACTCAGTCACCCACAATAGGTTGAACTTGTTAGGATCAGCTAGGCCTAGCTTGTCTGCTACTGCTATTCTGACCTGACCTAGGGCATCATACACTACAGAATCCTTGTCCGCTACAAACAGTAACAAGTCTCCTAGTTCTGCTCCCATCTTTGTCTTTATAGATTCTAGTTCTTCTTCTGAGAAAAACTTAGCTATTGGTGAAGTTACACCTGCTTCTGTAATCTTCATCCAAGCAAGTCCCTTAGCCTTGTATAGCTTGGCATGGTCTTCTAAATGAGATATCGCCTTTCTAGTGAACTCTTCTGCTCCACCCTTAACATTGATACCTCTTACTGATTTTCCATCCTTAGTTGAATCTGCAAATACCTTAAATCCACAGTCTGCAACTACATCAGATATGTTTACAAATTCTAGTCCATATCTAGTATCAGGCTTATCTGAACCAAACCTATCCATCGCTTCCTTGTATGTAAGTCTTGGAAGTGGTAGATCTATATCTATTCCCTTGATTTCCTTAAATAACTTCTGTAGGAAACCTTCCATCATTGTCATTACGTCGTTCTCTTCAACAAATGACATCTCAAGGTCTATCTGTGTAAACTCTGGCTGTCTATCCGCTCTTAAATCTTCATCTCTAAAGCACTTTACTATCTGGAAATACCTGTCCATTCCAGATACCATTAACAACTGCTTGTATAACTGTGGTGACTGTGGTAGAGCGTAGAACCTTCCTTCATTTACTCTTGATGGTACTAGGTAGTCTCTAGCTCCTTCTGGAGTAGGCTTTACCAAGAATGGAGTCTCTATCTCACAGAAATTGTTGTCTGATAAGTAGTTTCTAGCTATGTTTGTCACCCTATGTCTTAGCATTAGGTTCTTCTGCATCTTTGGTTTTCTAAGATCTAGGTACCTATACTTTAGTCTTAGGGCCTCTGCTACATCATCATCGTCCTTTACATAGATTGGTGGTGTCTGTGATTCATTTAGGACTCTTAGTTCTTCGACGAATACTTCTACATCACCTGTAGCCATGTTAGGGTTCTTTGACTGTCTCTCACATACCTTACCCCTTACAGCTATTACATACTCTGATGCTAACTTTTCGCCCTTTTCAAAAGCTTCCTTGTCTACATCAATATCGAATACTAGCTGGGCTATTCCTCCCCTATCTCTAAGGTCTACGAATACTAGTCCACCTAAGTTTCTCTTCTTCTGTACCCATCCCATTAGGGTTACTTGCTGACCTACGTTTTCAATTCTTAGTTCTCCTGCATAACAAGTTCTATGCATTCCTTTAATATTATCCACTCTATCTCCTCCTATAACAAGCCTTTAAATTCTTCTACTAGATTGCTAATCTTGACTGACTTTTGCTCACCTGTTTCCATATTTTTAAGTGTAGCCTCGTCCTTTTCAAGCTCTTCATCGCCTATTACAATTGTGTACTTGGCATTTATCTTGTTTGAATACTTGAACTGGGCCTTGAAACTACGGTCAAGGTGGTCCTTATCAGCTGATATATGGTTGTCTCTTAGGTTCTTTAATATACCAAATGACTTTAACTTGGCCATCTCTCCAAGAGTTACTATATATATATCCGTTTTATTTGGATTTTCTATTTCTATATTGTTGGCTTCTAGAGTAAGCAACAGTCTTTCAACACCCATACCAAATCCTACTCCACTGTAGCCTTCTGGACCGCCTATCTGTTCTACTAGTCCGTCATATCTACCTCCACCACATACAGTAGACTGGGCACCTAGGTCATTTGATATTATTTCAAATGCTGTCCTCTTATAGTAGTCTAGCCCTCTTACAATCTTCTTATCTACATGGTACTTGATATTCATCTCGTCTAAGTAAGACTTTAGTTTTTCAAAGTGGTCTTGACAGTCTTCACACAAGTGGTCTGCCATAAGCGGTATATCCTTGATGTTGTCCTGACAAGTCTGAACCTTACAGTCTATAACTCTCATAGGGTTCTTTTCACGTCTTTCATTACATAAATCACATAATACATCTGACTTTTTTTCTAAATATTCCTTAAGTAACTTGTTGTATGACTCTCTACATACTGGACATCCAACTGAGTTGATTGACACTGACAGGTCTTTAAGTCCTAATTCACCCAGGAACTGCATAGCAAGTGATATAGCCTCTGCATCTAGAGATGGTGTGTCACTTCCTACTGCCTCTACACCAAATTGGTGGAACTGTCTTTGCCTACCTGACTGGGGTCTTTCATACCTAAAACAAGGTGTTATGTAAAATAACTTTGTAGGCTGGGCATCTGCAAACATCTTGTTTTCTATAAATGCCCTGATCACTCCTGCTGTACCCTCAGGCTTAAGAGTTAAATCCCTATCTCCCCTATCCTTAAATGAGTACATCTCTTTTTGAACTATGTCTGTAGTATCACCTACACCCCTCTGAAATAGTTCTGTGTTTTCAAATATAGGTGTCCTTATCTCTTCATAACCATACATCGAGCATATTTGTCTAAACTTAGTTTCTAGATAATTCCACTTGAATGATTCTTTTGAAGTTATATCCTTTGTTCCTCTTGGAGCGCTAATTTTCATTCTTTTCAACCTCCCGCCTCTTTTTTTCTATCATTTCATCAACCCTACTTAGGTAGTGGTCAAGGTCCTTGACATCGTCAACCCTCTCTATCCTATTTTCGTCTAGGTAGACGAACTTGGATACTGCACCAGCACCTATTGCATAGTTTGACTGTTTTTCTTCCATTATCTGCATATTGTATAGGCATTCTTTACCTTCTTTGGCATAACCAATATTTTCCAGGTTGCCTAGCATATGCTTTTGCCTGTACATATAATATGGATTGTAGCCGTTTTGGGCCATGGCATCTCTTGATATTTTTATCATTTCAACCATTTGCCTATATGACGTCAATTCGTCTTCATAGTCTTCTATATTTATCTTCAAGTCTGATGCCCTCTTGAGTGCCAGTGTATGTACTGTCACATTTTCAGGGTTCAGACCAACTATCGTATTCATTGTATGAGCAACCATATCTGGAGTCTCATTTGGAAGACCCAATATCAGGTCCATATTGATATTATCAAATCCCAACTCTCTTGCCATATTAAAGCAGTCTACTATATCCTCAACACTATGACGTCTACCTATCTTGTCAAGTGTGACTTGATTCATAGTCTGTGGATTGATAGATATTCTGCCTACACCATGCTTTTTAAGGACTAGGAGTTTTTCTCTTGTTATGGTGTCTGGCCTACCAGCCTCTACTGTAAACTCCTCAATCCTAGAGAGGTCAAATATGTCAAATAGGCCTGTGATTAACCTGTCTAAATCATGAGCCTCTAGGGCTGTAGGTGTTCCGCCACCTATATAAAATGACTCTATAGTCTTGCCTTGCTTTGTAATTATATCAGCTAGTCCCTCTGCCTCTACTAGGAGTGTATCCACATATTGTCCCCTCTTTGACCCCTGTATACCAAGGGCATTTGATGGGAATGAACAATACAGGCACCTCGTTGGACAAAATGGTATAGATACATATAGGGAAATCTTGTCCCCATCAAGAGGATATATGTAAGGTCTTTCCCTCTTGGCTATATCTATTATAAGGTCTAGTTTTTCGTCACTTATCAGGTACTCCCTCTTCATGGTATCCCTGATTGTAGACTCATCAATACCCTCATCCAAGTGGCTATGTATCAGCTTGACTGGCCTAATACCAGTCAGTATACCCCAAGGTACATTGGCATCGTACTTGTCATTGAGGTAGTCAAACATAGACCTTTGAATGAGTCTTTTTGAAATGGTCTTTACTCTATTATCTATCTTTTTTTGATTGTTTGCAAATTTTTTTTCTTTTAGGTCAATTGTATCTTGTGTAGACTTATAATATACCCTAAGCCCATACTCATAGGCATATGTTGTAGACTGGATATATATTTTTTGGTCTTTTAGGTCAATATCCAACTTGTTGGCTAGACAAGAAAGCTCAGAAGCCTTTACGTCCTCTGAGTCCTCTATCTGACTTTCAAAAATACCGCCATCTACATCTTCTATAAAATCAAAGCTAGATGTAAACAATCTCAAAAATTCAGATATCTCGTATTTATAATTGTGTCCCTTTAGTACTATATTTAACATTACAACTTATCCTATCAACTGCATATAGTAGTTTACTTTCTTTTCTATACCTAGCTTGGTAGCTGGTCCATGGCCTGGATATACTGTGATGTCGTCTTCCATCTTGCTAAGCTTCTTTAATGACTTGAGTATCTGGTTGTAGTCTCCACCATATAGGTCTGTCCTACCTATAGAATCCTTAAACAAGGTATCACCTGTAAACATATCCATGCCACATCTTATGCACATACCACCCTTAGTATGACCCGGTGTTGCGAAAAATGAGAAGGTATTTTCTCCCATCTTAAGCTTGTCCCTGTCCTTAACATATATGTCTGCATCAAACTCTATACTCTCTGGATAGAACTGGACACTTAGGTTCTTGCTGGCATCATTTAACATTTCTTTTTCATCTATATGGGCTACAATTTTGGCCCCTGTATATTCCTTTAGTTTCTCAACATCACCTATATGGTCTGCATGACCGTGAGTTAGTAGTATGTACTTGACATCTAGGTCAAGTCTTTTTATAGTATCAACAGCATCCTTGAAGTTAAGGGCTGGATCTACTATAACTGCCTGCCTAGTTTGTTCATCATAGTATACATATGTATTTTCTTGCATCATCCTATCTACTAGCACTTCTAACTTCATCTTTTCCTCCTAAAAATTCTTATTGGAATCGACCAATATTGTAACTGGTCCATCGTTGATCAGTTCAACCATCATATGGGTCTTAAACCTTCCTGTCTCTGTTCTTATCCCCATACTTCTAGCCTTGTCCACAAATTTTTGGTATAGGTTGTCAGCCATTTCAGGTCTGGCAGCTTCAATAAAGCTAGGCCTCCTACCCTTCCTACAATCACCAAGTAGGGTGAACTGGCTGACAACTAGTAGACTTGCTCCTATATCCTGAAGAGATAGGTTCATCTTGTCGTTTTCATCTTCAAATATCCTAAGGTTTACTATCTTGTCAACCATATATGTTACATCTTTGTCTGTATCTCCATCAGCAACACCTAGTAGGACCATCAGACCCTTATCTATCTTACCAGTCGTCTCTCCTTCAACTGTGACGCTTGATGAAGCAACTCTTTGAACTACTGCCCTCATACTTGCTCCTTATTTACTATGCACCCTGTAGGCATCGTCAACACCCGGTACATTCATAATTTTTTTCATTACTTGGTTCATCTGGTCAATGCCAGATACTTCTAGGGTAAGGTCTATCGTTATTCCAATATCGTTACCTCTTCTAGCGTAAATGCTGACTAGGCCTATCTTCTCGTTGGATATAACGTGGGTGATTTCGTTTACAATCCCCCTCCTATCATTGGCCTTTAGCTGGATATCAGCCTCAAACCTAGAGTTGTTATCCTCTACCCAAGACACCTTGATCATCTTGTTCTTGTAGTTTTCCTTGTCCCTAATAAGGTTCTGACAATCAGACCTGTGGACTGTAACACCCCTTCCCCTTGTGATATAACCTTCTATTTCATCACCTGGCAATGGGTTGCAACATTTTGCAAACCTAACATAGATTCCTTCTAGTCCATCTACTATGACCCCTGTGTGTCTCTTTTCTTTTTTCTTTGATCTATTTTTAGATGCGTCAACCTTGTTGTGGACTTCTACATCCTCCTCAAGGGTTGCCATCTGCTCTTTTTCTTGTTTTCTTACATCTCTTAGGAGTAGGTCCTTTGTCTTTGTAGCAACCTGGTTGCCCATGATACCACCATAGCCTATTGTAGCCAAGAAGTCCTCATAGTTTGGTTGGTTAAACTTGACACCTATCTCCTTTAGGGCTGCCAAAACTTCTGGATCAGTCCTGTTAAGGTGGTTACGTTTTAGCTCCCTATCTAAGATTGCTATACCTCTTTCAATATTTTCTTCACGTCTTTCCTTCTTAAAGAACTGCCTAATCCTATTTCTAGCATTTGAAGTCTTTACTATATTTAACCAGTCACGGCTAGGTCCTAGTGAAGATTGGGACCTAAGTATTTCAACTATGTCCCCATTTTTAAGGATGTGGTCTAGTGGTACAATTCTTCCATTGACCTTGGCACCCACACATGAGTTACCTACCTTTGAATGTATCCTATAGGCAAAGTCTATTGTAGTTGAACCTGTAGGTAGTTCTATTACCTCACCCTGTGGCGTAAATACATAGACCTGATATGTCAAAACATCATCCTTTAGGGCATCTAGGAATTCATGAGGATCTTTTACGTCCTTTTCCCATTCCATCATCATCCTAAACCACTGTAACTTTTCGTCTAGGGCTGATACATCCTTGTCTGTTACACCTTCCTTGTACTTCCAATGGGCTGCAAAACCATATTCTGCAACCTGGTGCATCTCCTTTGTCCTAATCTGTATCTCAACAGGCTCACCATCAGCACCTATAACTGTTGTATGGAGTGACTGGTACATATTAGGCTTTGGCATTGCTATATAGTCCTTGAACCTACCTGGCATAGGCTTCCACAAAGTGTGTACTACACCCAACACCCCATAGCAATCCTTGACTGTATCAACTATAATCCTGACAGCAGTTAAGTCGTATATCTCGTCAAATGACTTGTTCTTTTTCTTCATCTTCCTATATATAGAATAGAAGTGCTTTGGTCTACCATATACATCTGATGGTATCTCCATCTGCTGGAACTTGCCCTTTAACATATCCACTATATTAGCTATATAGCATTCTCTCTGTTCTCTTTTTTTGTTAACTTTTTTGACTAGGCTATAATATCCTTCTGGATCCAAAAACCTTAGAGATAGGTCTTCTAATTCCCACTTGATGGTCTGAATACCCAACCTGTGAGCTATACCGGCATATATATCTAGGGTCTCCCTAGCCTTATATCTAGCCTTGTTACTGTCCATATATTCAAGAGTCCTCATATTGTGGAGTCTATCCGCCAACTTAATAAGGATTACTCTCATATCCTTGGCCATAGCTAGAAACATCTTCCTAAGATTTTCTGATTGAGATTCTTCCTTGGTCATATACTGGATCTTACCTAGCTTGGTAACACCATCTACAAGGACTGCTACATCCTTGCCAAACATCTCTTCAATATCTGATTCTTCATACTCTGTATCTTCAACTACATCATGGAGTATTCCACCGCATATTGTATCCATATCCAACTGCATATCAGCAAGTATATTGGCTACTGCTAGAGGATGGATAATATAGGGTTCTCCAGACTTTCTAACCTGTCCATCATGGGCTTTTTCAGCTAATTCATAAGCCCTCACTACCTTGTCGAAATCGGCATGGGGGGCATATGTCTTAATTTTTTCTATTAACTTATTAATTTCATTTTCATGCATAAGACTACACCTCCTAACGACTAAATTTCAACGTGTCTTATATCCTATCAGACATTACTATAAATTATATTATATATGTCCCTATTCTGAATCATATTCTACTAATGTATTCACCTTGTAATTAGATAGTTTATCTCTTCCCTTTAAGAATGTAAGCTCTATAAGGAATTCTAGGCCTACTACTTGGCCACCTAATTTTTCAACCAGCTTAACTACAGCAGCTACTGTTCCTCCTGTCGCTAGTAGGTCATCAACTATAGCTACTTTCATTCCAGGCCTTATAGCATCCTTATGAATTTCTAGAGTGTCGCTACCATACTCAAGATCATATTCAAATGACTCTACTTCTGCTGGCAATTTTCCTGGCTTTCTAATAGGTATAAATCCTACACCTAACTCACATGCCACTGGTGTTCCGAATATAAATCCTCTCGCCTCTGGGCCTACTATGGCTTCAACCCCTAGTCCCTTTAGGTGGTCAGCCATCTGACTTACAGCATATCTAAAGGCTTGCCCATCTGCTATTAGGGTTGTAATATCCTTAAAACCTATACCAGGCTTTGGAAAATCTTGCACGTTTCTAATCTTCTCTTCTAAATTCATCTTTTCCTCCGTTGCTACATACCATAGCTAGTCTTAAAATTATTAATCAAAGACTCCAGTCCCCTTACAAGTCTGTTGTCCTCTAAATTCAATTTATTCTTTGGTTTTGGGAGCATAATATTTTTAAATATGCCCTCATCATAATCTATTTCATAGGATATAAGCTGCTCTGATTCAAGAACCCTAAGTATAGATACCAGCTTGGTAAATGAAATCCTAGTAGCTGCTACAAAGCTAGATAACTTGACATTTAACTCTACTTGTGATGCCAATCTCTTGTATATATCTACAAAGCAATCCCTAGAGAACTCCAAGTCCTTTATCTTGTTCGCTTGGTATATAAAATCTAACTCATCCATATTAAAAATTAATTCTGTATCAGCTAACAATATCCCCTCTAATTTGTCTACTTCTTTAATATTATCAAAGTAGTCATAGATAACAATTTTATTATATACTTTTGAATAGGTTTTATCAATATTTGAAAGGAATATAGGTTTTATTTTTTCACTATTCGATATGTTAATATCTGACATAGCCCTAAAATAACCTTCTATAGTATTTATTATAACAAGAGTATCATCATCAATCTTATTTGATATTTCAATATCTCTTGACGTATCTCTTTTAAACATGTCTCTAAATCTACCTATAGTATCGCAAGAAGTTTTATTTTCTTGTTTATACCCATTTATAGATGATAAACCATCAAAATCTACTATTTTTGACTGGACTTTTAAAATATTATTATGCTTGTATATCTTATCCGGCTTGGATAGTCTAATGTCCTTTATAAGCATCTGAACTGTAGTTCTTCCCTTAAAGGTATTTTCATCCAACTGAAATACAATATCTACCCTATCATCAACAGAAAACTTGTCCATCAAGTGGCCCATATTAAATCCTATACAGTCATATGTATATTCTTTTTCAATAGAGAGTTTAAGGTGGTTTTTATCCTTGCCTATCAGGTAAGCCTTCTTTACCTTATAATCCCTAACCATAAAATACGGCGTTGGATTCTTAATACCAAATGGTTCAAGTATATGTAGGTCCTTGACTAGGTCAAGGCTTATTGCATCTTCTTCAAGTTCAAATTCTATATTTATGTTCTCTATAAGATCCTCTTTTTTGAGTTCATAATCTGCTATAGCATTTATTCTCTCCCTTAGGGCCTGAATATTTCCTTCTGCCATAGTAAGACCTGCAGCCTGTTCATGACCTCCAAACTTCATCATAAGATCCTTGCATTCGCTCATGGCCTTGAATAGGT
Source organism: Peptostreptococcus anaerobius 653-L (assembly GCF_000178095.1). Taxonomy (NCBI): domain Bacteria; kingdom Bacillati; phylum Bacillota; class Clostridia; order Peptostreptococcales; family Peptostreptococcaceae; genus Peptostreptococcus; species Peptostreptococcus anaerobius. The sequence continues at coordinate 138,573 of NZ_ADJN01000043.1, forward strand.
CAAATCCCTTTATAGACCTTGCAGAACCAGTAGCTACACCATCTTCTATGCAAAGTAGTACAGTAGGCTTGTAGTATTTTTCTGTAAGCTTTGATGCTACAATACCAATTATTCCATGGTGCCAGCCATGACCTGCCAATACTATTACTTTTTCCTCTTGGTACTTAGAGTCTCTATCAATCATAGCCTCTGCCTCCATGAGTATCTTGGCTTCAACCATCTGTCTTTCCTCGTTCTTTAAGTTCATGGATTCTGCTAATAACCTAGCTTTTTGTGGATCTTTGGATGTAAATAACTCTACACCCAACCTAGAAAAGCCAAGTCTTCCTGATGCATTTATCCTTGGACCAATAGCAAAGCCAAGATGAGAACTCTTCATCTTTGTGTCTAGTATTGAGCATACACCCAAAAGTTCCCTCATACCAATATTGTTTCCTCTTCCCATTATCTCCAGTCCATTTTTGACTATTATCCTATTTTCATCTAGGACTGGCATAACATCACATATGGTAGCTAGGGCAACTATCTCAAGGTACCTATTTATATTATTGTAAAAGTCTCTATCACCACTAAGGGCATGGATTAGCTTAAAGGCAACACCACATCCACAAATCCCCTTAAAAGGGTATCTACAATCTTCTCTTTTGGGGTCTATAACCGCATAGGCCTGGGGTAGTTTTTCCTGTGGCTCATGGTGGTCTGTAATTATAACGTCGATTCCAAGTTTCCTAGCTGTCTCTACCTCATTTACAGATGTGATACCACAGTCTACACTTATTATCAGGTCTGTTCCCATTTGACCAATCTGTCTTATAGCTTCATCATTTAGACCATACCCTTCTTCAAGCCTATTTGGTATATAAAATTCCACCTGATAACCTATAGATTCAAAATACAGGCACAGTATTGATGTGGATGATACCCCATCTACATCGTAGTCTCCAAATATACATATTTTTTCATTGTTTGATATGGCTCTTTTGATCCTGTCAACAGCCCTATCCATGTCCTTCAAAAGAAATGGATCCCTAAGACTAGTAAGGTCTGGATGCATATAAAGGTCTAGTTGTTCCTCTGTCTCTATGCCCCTATTTATAAGTATCTGACCAATATTGTCATTTATATTAAATTTTTTAGTAACTTCATTGCCCTTGGACCTGCCTAGGCTCTTTACTATCCAATTTTTCATTGTTATATCTTCTTTCCATATAAGTTAGTTTTAATTGATCTTGTTATAAGTTGGTTTTAATTAATCTTGTTATAAGTTAGTTTTTAATTAATCTGATTATTTGCTAGTCTTTTCTATGGTAATTATTCTTAAATATCAGAAATACTAGGGCAAGCCCTATGATGAACGATAAAATGAAACCACATATACCAACAAATTTTATTGTCCTTGACTTTTGTATGTTTTCTGATGCAAGTATAAGGGATGAACCAACTATGCAAGCAGTCAACATTATGGCCATTGAAACCTGAGTCGTAAACTTTCTGATATTTTCTTCTATCTTTGGAGATCTCATCTCTCCTATATCCAGCTTTAGCTCATTTTTCTCAAGTATGCTTATAATATTCTTGAGTTGGCCCGGTACAGATACTAAATCAAAATAATATTCATCAAAACCTGATTTTAGGTTATTGATATTCCTCCTTATGTCAAGCTTTTCATGTTTGTAATATCTTATATATGAACTAGCTATTGTCTCAGCTGAAAACTCCTTGTATAGCCCCCTTGACGTCCCCTCTAGGGTAATCATTGTCTTGCCTAGTATAACTAGTTGTGACGGAAGTGATACCCTGTGATTTCTCATAAACCTAAAGGCTTCATCCAGTACTTCAGATATCCTCAGCCTGTCAAAAGGTATATCAAAATAATAGTGAACAAGATATAGTAAGTCTCTTTTTAAACCTTCATCGTTTGAACTCTTGCTAATCGCATCCATGTCCGCCAGTATCCTTATTATCTTGTCTACATTCTTATCTGTAGCAGCCAATATAAGTTGGTTGAGTTGGCCTAGTGTCTTATCATCTATCAGGCCGACCATTCCAAAGTCTATATATGCCAACCTCATATCGTCCATTACAAATATATTTCCAGGATGTGGGTCTGCATGGAAAAATCCACAAGTCATAACCTGCCTAAAAAAAGACCTCACACCTATGTCGACTATTTTTTTCTTCTTGTCATCAGATAATTTATGACTAGATATATCTGATAGGCATAGGCCATTGACCTTTTCCATTACCAACAATCTCTTAGTAGTGTATTCATCATATATCCTAGGTATAAATACTTCCTTGCTGTCCTTGAATATATTTCTAAGTTTGGTACCATTGACTGCTTCAAACTTGTAGTCAAGCTCTCTTACTAGCTGCATCTCCATCTCAGAGATAAGATCGTATATGTCTACATTCCATTCTTTTTTTAGGAACTCAAGGTTGGATGATAGCCTCTTTAAGATTTCTATATCAGCCTTTATAGTCGATTCTATATTAGGCCTTTGTATCTTTATAACTACATCTGTACCATCCTTTAACCTTGCACTATAGACCTGACCTATTGACGCTGCAGCTATTGGGCTTTCACTTATATACGAAAAGACTTCTTTTCTGCTTACTCCTAGCTCCTTGTCCAGTAGGTCCATGGCTATATAGTCATCAAACTGCTCAACATCATCTCTTAACTTTGAGAGTTCACTAATTATATCATCGTCAAATAAATCTTTTCTGGTGCTTATAATCTGCCCTATCTTGATATAGGTAGGTCCGAGTTCTTCAAAGGCAAAACGCAACCTCTGACCTGTAGTCATTTTTTTGACACTAGAACCCGGTCCATGTGTAGTCACATTTCCCGCCACAGACTCCTTATTTAGCTTGTCTACAATGAAACCAAAACCGTACTTTATGAGTACGGTTGCAATTTCCCTGTATCTTCCTAGATATTTATAGCTGACTCTCATATATCTCACCTACTTTTTATTGGTACTATTATGTAATGCCTATTCTCCCTCAGTTAAAAGCTTAGCCTGGATCATAATTGCACATTCTGTTCTCTTCTTCTGCATCTCACAACCCAAGTCATATGGCTTTGTGATATCTCCGTTAAAGTTGATGGCATTTGCGTGGCAACCACCTGAACAGTAGAACTTGTTCCAGCACTTCTTACATGATTCCTTATTATATACATGGGCATTCCTAAACATGCTCTTTATATTTTCTGGAATAACTATCTCTTCGTCATTTATATTCCCTAATATAAATCCTTCCTTGCCTACAAACTGGTGACATGGATAGATATCTCCGTTTGGAACTACAGATATATATTCGTTACCAGCTCCACAACCTGTAATCCTCTTGATTACACATGGACCCTGGTTTAGATCTATCGTAAAGTGGAAGAATTTATTTTTTTCTCCCTTTAATTGTCTCTCAGCTAGTTCAGCTGCATAGTTTTCATATTCTTCAAAGATCTTTGGTAGGTCTTCTTCTCTTAGGGCAAATGGGTTTGTCTCATCATCAACAACCGGCTCAACTGATGTAAGTTCAAAGCCAAGATCATAGAAATGATTTACGTCCTTCGAAAAATCTAGGTTGTCTCTAGTAAATGTACCTCTTACATAGTAGTACTTGTCCTTTGGCCTCTGTGCTACTAGTTTCTGGAACTTAGGAACTATAAGGTCGTAACTGCCCTTGTCATTTAGGGTAAGTCTCATTCCATCATTTACCTCTTTTCTACCATCTAGTGATAGGACAACATTATGCATATGTTCGTTTATAAAGTCTATCTTTTCATCATCAAGTAGGACACCATTTGTTGTTATTGTGTATCTTATGTTCTTGCCTGCTGGTTTTTCTACCTCTCTACCATAGGCTACTAGGGCCTTGACTACCTCCCAGTTCATAAGTGGTTCACCACCAAAGAAATCTATCTCAAGGTTCTTTCTACTTCCTGAATTGGCTATCAAATAGTCTATAGCTTTTTTACCTACTTCAAGTGGCATTAGTTCTGCTTTACCACCAAAGTCGCCCTGCTTGGCAAAACAATACTTACATTTTAGATTGCAGTCATGGGCAACGTTTAGACAGAGTGCCTTGACAACTGGCTGCCTGTTTACAAAACTAGGATGGAACTCATACTCATCTTCTGAGTACAATAGCCCCTCTTCAACAAGTCCCTCAATTTCTTCATAAGCTTCTCTCACCTTGTCCTCTGAGAACTCTCCAGCAAGTAGGTCTACTATATCTTCTACTTTCTTATCTTCATAATAATCTAAGACTCTATATGTAACATCATCTACAACGTGTACAGCACCGCCATTCACGTCTACTACGATATTGTATCCATTCATATTGTACTTGTGTATCAACTTCAAAATATATTCCTCCCTTGTTATATTTTATAAATTGTATAATGCCTCGCCTATACTATAGAAATCCTATAGTATAAATTTAAAGTCTACCTTGTATAATAATATATAAAAATTTACAAATCAGCTTTACATTTTATTATACCACAAATTGTATACAATATAAAAAAATATTCTACCTATATCGCCAACATTATAGGTCTAACACTCTAACCTATGCTTTAGCTTTAAAATTAATCAAATAAGTAGTGTCTTGTCTAATTTCCAGTTTGGTGTTTTTAAATCTATATATTTATGGTATAATAAGGTTTATATAATCATGGAGGTGAGTAAATTTGAAATTGTTAAAGAAGTTTCTTGTTTCTTCCTTGGCTATAGCGATATCAGTATCAGCTGTTGCTTGTGGCCCAAGTAAGAAAACAACAGAAAAACAATCAGAAACAAAGACCGAAAAAACTGAATATATAACTAAGATAACGAAAGATAATGTAGAACAAGTTGTAATAGAATACAAGGAAATCTTGTCATACTACAATGACTTAAAAAATAACCTAAAAACTCTTAGTGATGTAAGCAATAACAGTAATCTTGAGAGTGATGCTATAGCTGCAAAAGACTCCATCAAGAATGGAACTACACTACTTGCTAGTGTAAAACCTAAGTACAAGCCTTTGGAGGATGCTAAAAAGATACTAGTTGACATGTATGATGTATCTGAAACAATGGCTGAGGACGTAGTTTCAAATCCTGATAAGTATAAAAAAGACCTAGAAGAATATGACAAATACTTCAAAAAGTTCAAGGACTTGATGGATGAGATACGTAAGGATGTAGAAAAGGTAAGAGGTAAATCACCTAAGACAGAAGATCAAAAGGATGATTTAGTTACTGAAGTAGCAGAAAAAGACAACAAAGATAAGGACAAGGACAAGAAGGACTCTGATAACTCTTCAGACAATAAGTCTAATGACAAGGACAGAGACAATGATTCAAACAGCAGAAGTGGATCAGACAGAGGCAGAAATTCAGGTGATTCTTCTAGCACTAGCAGGACAAAACCAGGCAACTCAAGTAGTTCAGGATCAAATGATTCACAGGGCTTTGTTCCAAAGGTATCAAGCCTAAACAACAGCATCAGAAATGAAATTAAATCTGCAGGTTATAGTGCAGGTGCAAATTTCAAACAGAGTGGTGGTTCAGAAGCCCAGATAGAGCAGACTGCAGGTCAGTTATTCGATGATCTAGAAGGCGACAATCCTATACAAGGAAGTCAGGTCTCTGAAGCAAGAGCAATATTTATAAGTGCATTTAGAGCTGCCTACTATTCAAGATAATACCTATCCCCTAGATTTAATCTGGGGGATTTTTTTATTCAAATTTTGGTAAAAGTTTTTTTGTTTAATTTTTCTATTTAATTCAATAATTCGCACTTGTATGTTATAATGGATATATTGTGTACAATTCAAATTTTTCAAAACTATATAGGAGGTTAGTATGCTTGATTATTCATATTTATTAAGTATCTCTATTATTTTAATTTCCACGAAATTTCTTGGAAGTATTACTGAGAAAATAAATCTTCCCCAAGTAGTTGGTGCCCTTGTAGCAGGTATTTTAATAGGACCCGCTGCATTTAACATTGTTCATGACACTAGCTTTTTGGATAGTGTTTCTCAGATTGGTGTTATTATACTAATGTTTATGGCAGGTCTTGATACAGATATAGGCCAGTTAAAAAGAAAAGGTTTATCCTATCTCTTAATAGCCTTATTCGGTGTGATTATACCATTGATTGGTGGCTCTATAGCCTATATGTGGTTCTTCCATCTAAATCCAGGTAACCAGCAGGATTTATTGATGGCTATATTTATAGGAGTAATACTTACTGCAACTTCTGTCAGCATAACAATAGAGGCTCTAAAAGAGCTTGGATATGCTAATTCTAGTATAGGTAATGCCATACTTGGAGCCGCTATAGTGGATGATATTATAGGAATTATTGTACTTAGTATAATCTGTAGTTTTAAGGACTCAAACATACACGTTTCTACTGTAATTATTAAAATAGTTATTTATTTTATATGTATGTTTATACTGTCTCTAATAACAGTTTTTGGAGCAAGATTTTTGGACTTTAAGGAAGATAAAAGGCGTATTTCTGTATATGTACTTGCATTTGTATTTTTTGTAGCCTATATTTCAGAAAAATATGTAGGTATTGCAGATATCACTGGTGCCTACCTAGTGGGTATGATATGTTCTAAGTTTAGTATACGAAACGAGATTATCAAGAAAACCAATGTCATGTCTTACCTATTCTTTTCACCTATATTTTTCGCTAGTATAGGTCTTAAAACGGAACTAGGCAACTTTACTAAAGAGCTAGTTATTTTCTCAATGATCCTGCTAGTAGTAGCCATCATAACTAAGATACTGGGCGCAGGATTAGGGGCTAGAATATGTGGATATGACAGGTTCGAATCATTGAATATAGGTATTGGTATGGTGTCTAGAGGAGAGGTAGCCCTTATAGTTGCACAAAAGGGATTCCACCTTGGTCTTATAGACAAGCATATGTTCTCACCTATTATACTAGTGGTAGTTGTAACTACGATTGTTACTCCTATATTACTTAAAAAGACCCTGTACCTAAAAAAGACCCAGAACTCCTAGCTAATGAATACTAATAAATACACGATTATTTATTAACTTTCATATCTAGTAGGAACAAGGGATTATCTATCAAATCAAATATTTATACAAATATAAAGCAAAAACCTGTGGTGACCCACAGGTTTTTACTTTAAGTGATTATGGTAGTTTTGTAAACAAAACGTGATAGCAACTTAGAAACCTAGGGCCATTTTCAAGTCCTTGTTTCTCATATCTATATCTAGATTGTCAGTTTCATTCATTATAACTGAGTAACGATTACCATCTACAAAGAATACTACTACTTTTCTTCCTTCATGATTATATTCCCTGTATTTCTGCATTTCTTTTTTGCAGACTCTTGATATAATATCTAGGTCGCATTCATCTTTAGCTAACTGGAATTTTGCGTCTGACTTGTAAAGTAAGTTTACTAAATTCCTCTCTTCTCCTATTTCATATATCCTGTATTTCTTAACTATTTTCTCTAACTGGTCTTCAGTAAGGGCTACAGATATAGCATCTCCCTTGTCATTCTTATGTATCATACCATATTCATCCTGTATATGTACTGGTATCAATTCACTCTCATGAACATCCATTATTTTATCAAAACGAACATACTGCTTATTGCTTACATACCCTTCATTCTTTATCTCCATAAATCCAGGTATATGTCCTATACAAAATGATTCTATTGAATCCTTGCAGAACTTATTAGTTATTGGCAGGATCTTTATAGCATCCTTCGCTTCATCAATATCCAATACTACAGCGTAGTCTAATGAATAAGTTTCCTTATCAGCTTCATCCAAGGCAAAAAAGTTATATCTAACAATATCTCCTAACATACTAAAATCCTCCATCACATATTTTATTTTATCTAGGAAATTGATTTCCAATTAAATAATAACATATTTATGTGCGCTCGTCTATAGCTTTAAGCAAGATATTTTCATATGGGAAAGCGTTAAACAAAAGTGTCCCACCATATATTTTTTGTAAATATTGATAATTTGGCAATTTGAGTTAATTTTATTAAATATAAATACCAAAAAAATTTTAGTTGTACTTTTTGTGTCCCACTATATTTGTAGGTCATTTATTTTATATGTAATATACTAATTGTGTTTTTTAGTTTGTTTAAATACTTTTTTATGATTATACCCATATTTATATGTTCGCAAAGACAAGATATATAAGTCATTTATCATATATATGACTACTATTTATTTTCAACCCGTCTTATTTCGATGAAGAGTAATTACCAAAAACCAAATACAATTTTGGTATTAATCGCTCAAAACCAAATCCAATCTTGGTCTTCATAAAAATAGCGTTGGTATGCTAAGTTTCACCTTATGGCAAAACCCATAACTACCAACGCTAAAATATACATACATATTTGACTTAACTTATTAGAATACAATACATCTAATTTGTTATCTTTTAAATCTATCTTTTCAACTTAATTACCTTCTAGCAATAAAGTCCTTCATATAACTTTCTATTTCTTTCGCTGTTCCAAATTCTAACACCTTGTCAGAAAGAGCCTGCATATCTTTTTCTGATACTGAGTTTATCAGCCTTCTAGCCCTTAATATAGAGATTGGTGACATTGAGAACTCATCTAGTCCAAATCCTAGAAGTATTGGTATCATCATCTGGTCTCCAGCTGACTCACCGCACATACCTACCCACTTACCTTCAGCATGAGCATTCTTGATTACCATCTTGATAAGTCTTAGAACTGCTGGATTGAACTGGTTGTATAGGTAAGATATCTTCTGGTTCATTCTGTCAACTGCACAAGTGTACTGGATCAAGTCATTTGTTCCTATTGAGAAGAAATCAACGTGCTTTGCAAGTAGATCTGATATTACAGCTGCTGATGGTATCTCTATCATCATACCTATTTCTACATCATCTGAATATCCTAATCCCTCTGCCTTAAGATCAGACTTCACTTCTTCACATATAGCCTTAGCAGCTAGTAGCTCTTCAAGTGAAGATATCATAGGGAACATTATTCTTAACTTACCATAAACAGAAGCTCTAAATAAGGCCCTTAACTGAGTCTTGAATATATCTGTCCTATCTAGGCATAGTCTTATAGCCCTGTATCCTAGGAATGGATTCATTTCCTCTTCCATCTCAAAGTAACTTAGCTTCTTGTCTCCACCTATGTCTAGTGTTCTGATAACTACTGGCTTTCCTTTCATACCTTCAAGAACCTTCTTGTAGGCTTCAAACTGTATTTCTTCACTTGGGAATTCATCACTATCCATATATAAGAATTCTGTTCTGTATAGTCCAACACCCTCTGCGTCATTGTTGATTAGACCTTCAAGGTCGTTTGGTGTACCTATATTACCAGCTAGTTCAACGTGCTTTTTATCAGTTGTTACAGATGGCTGACCCTTTAATAATTCAAGAGCCTTTTTATCTTCTTCAAATATTCTCTTCTTTTCCTGGTATTCAGCTACAACATCTTCTTCTGGGCTGACAATTACAATACCCTTGTCTCCATCAAATACTATCATATCTGAATCCTTAACCTTGTCAGTGACATCACTTAGACCAACTATAGCAGGTATTTCTAGTGTCCTAGACATTATAGCAGTGTGAGATGTTCTACCACCTATATTTGTTAGGAATCCTAGAACTTTTTTCTTGTCCATAGTCGCTGTATCAGATGGTGTAAGGTCATGGGCTATTAGAACTACCTCATCACTTAGGTTTGAAAGGTCTATTATCTTAATGCCTAGTATATGTCTAAGAACCCTATTCGTTACGTCCTTTACATCGGCTGCCCTTTCCCTCATGTAGTCATTATCCATTGACTCGAATATAGAAACGAACATATCCTTTACTTCATTTAAGGCATACTCAGCATTTAATGATTCATTCTTTATCTTGTTTTCTGCCTCTCCTATGAATTCAGGGTCTTCTAGAACCAATAGATGGGCACCGAATATTTCAGCTTCTTCTTCCCCTAATTCCTTGGCTACCTTTTCCTTGACAGCACTTAATTCTTTTTTTGATATATCTACAGCAGAGTTTAGCTTTTCAACTTCTACTTCTACATTTACATTTTCTTTCTTTTCAATTACCATCTCCTTGTGCTCTAAAACAAGTGCCTTACCTATAGCTATACCAGGAGATGCTCCTATACCTTTTATTTCCATAATCAATTCCTCCAATTTAAGCAAGGGTCAATCTCCATAATTATAAAACTATATATGACCCCATTAAACAGTTCACCTAATAATCAGTATTTACGAATAATAACTATCCATAAAAAAGATGCCAAGAGACTAACTCCTGACATCCATAATAGACTATTTTTCACCGAAACCGTTTTCAACTAATTCTACCATTGAGTTTAGTGCTAGTTCTTCGTCTTCACCATTAGTTACTATTGTCACTTCTGTACCCTTAGCTAGTCCAAGCTTCATTATACCCATTATTGACTTAGCGTTTACCTTTTCGCCATTGTGTATCAATTCAACACTTGACTTAAATTCTGATGCCTTCTTTACAAACATACTTGCAGGTCTTGCATGTAGACCAGTTTCATTGATTATTGTTACATTCTTTTCCATAATTTACCTCCAATTTAAATTCAAATTATTTCTTTTACTTTATCATTTAATGACCCATTGGTCGTTTTGTGTCCTAGTTGGACTTAAAAAATCTCGCTAATTATATTTTACTCTAAAAACGGGAAATTTTCCATATCTTTTTGAATTATATTCATAAAATTATCTATCTAAAATTTATCCTGTCTTTTATTATGTTTTTACGGTTTTGATCTATAAACCTCAATATACCCTCACTTATTCCATTGGCCAATTCTTCCCTTGTAGATGGGGTCTCTAATATCTCTACGTCTTCCTTGTTGGTAATAAAACCTGTATGGACAATTACAGATGGCATCTCGGCATACCCAAGTATATCATATGTAGCCTCTCTAATGCCCCTGTCTTTAAATTGTACAAAAGATAGGCTGGTAGACTGTATTTGCTCCGCCATAGACTTAGACAATTCTTGCCTTACATTATTTTTGGTATCACCAGTCTTATCATCCTGACCCTTGTTGTCACCTATATCCTTATCTTTGTCTGTAGATTTTTGACCGTATTTGTCATCGGAATTTTTATCATTTATCTTGTCTGAAGATTTATCTGCAACTTTGCCATTATTAGATTGGCTATTATTTTTTTGATTTTCCTCATCGATAATAGACTTTTGGGCTATTGATGCAGAGTTTGGGTTTGAATAGTATACATCCATACCACTCGCTTCGTTGCTGCCACCTTGGGCATTTATCATGATAGATACCAAGATATCACCCTTGTTTTTCTTTGCAAACTTAACCCTCTCCGCAGTGGTCATTGAGTTGTCATAACTACGAGTTAATTTAACATTTACATCTGAATGCTTTGATAAATTGGCTTCAACCAACTTGGCTATATCTAAATTCAAGTCTTTTTCATATTGACTTCCCCTGAAGCCAACCAAGCCTTTTTCTTTACCACCCTTGGCAGGATCAATTATTATATTTATTTTTCTATTTTCTTCCTCTTGTATTTCCTCTGCAGTTTTAACCCTTGGTATTGGTTCTGGATTCCTCTTCTTTTCTATAAAGTTGCCTATGCCAGATATTATCCTAAATACTAAATATAAAACAAAGACAAGTACAAGAATTACAAATATAAGCTTTTTCTTATTAATCCTCTTTCTTTTCGCCATTTTACACCGCCATCTATCTTATATATATCCATTTTAGTCGATATTAAATCTTTCTTTTATCACTTGTATTACACCGTATTCATTATTGCTAGGAGCTGTAAACCTAGCCACTTGCTTGATTTCGTCAGCAGCATTGTCCATTGCATATGAGTAATAAACACTTGTCATCATTTCAAAATCATTCATCTCGTCACCAAAGGCCATAATTTCATCCATGCTTATGCCCATTTTTTCTGCTACTGCCTTTATACCTGTAGCCTTATTTGCACCCTTAGGAATTATATCCAACCATTCATTACCTGATGTACAAGCCTTGGCCCAATCGCTGACTAATTCGGATATTTCTTCTATATCCTTGTCATGCCCATTTGGTGAATATACAGATATCTTAAGTGGTAGTAAATCTAAGTTCCTAAAACTATCAATATACTCATATGCTGGAAGGTATTTTCTAATGTTTTCCATTGACTCAGGCGATAGGTCATCTACATAAGTACAGTTTTTAGTACAATATATAGTCTTCTTGTCTTCAAGTTTTTCTACCTTATCTAATATCATATCTCTAACCTGAGCTGTCATGCATTCTTCACGGATTATTTCGCCTTCATATTCTACTAGAGTTCCATTTTCAGCTATAAATACAATGTCATCTTTTAAAGTAGGAAACTCCTTCTTTATGCTAGCCATCTGTCTACCACTAGCTACGCCGAATTTGACTCCTTTATTCAATAGCTCCCTTATAACCCTTTCGTATTCTGGACTCTTTTGCTTGTTGTCATCAAGAAAAGTACCATCCATATCTACCACTACAAATTTTATCATCTAATCCTCCTATTTCATTACAATTTTTCCATAATCTATTCTATTATACCATATTAATACCCTGTATTTCCATATAAACACCTAGTCAAAATAAATAATCAAATTTTATATATGGTATTTACTATAGTAATCATATCTAATATAATATATATGTGATTTTAAAGAAAGGAAGGTGAGGACTTGTCTGGACTTAGAAAATTTGTTATTTTTCTACTTGTTCTAGTATTGACCATACCAGCTGTATTTGTAGGCCTGATGTACTCAAAACTAAAGGCTATGAATGTAGATGGTAATTTCTCTATGTTGGCTTCACAAAACTATAAATATGACAATGCAATTACCAATATCTTGCTTGTCGGTAGTGATGCTAGACCAGGAGAAGAAGTCTCTAGATCAGACTCGATGATGATACTGACAGTCGACACTAAAAATAACAAACTAAAACTGACTTCACTAGGAAGGGATACCTATGTCGCTATAAAGGGACATGGATACGAAAAACTTACCCATGCATATGCATATGGTAAGGAAGAATTATTGATAAATACCATCGAGCAAAACTTCAAATTGGATATTCAGAACTATGCCAAAGTCGATTTTTACTCATTTATTGATATTATAAATGCCCTTGATGGCGTTGAAGTGACTGTTACAGAAGAAGAAATTGGAGAACTTAACAAGTTTATACCAGAATGTCACAAGTGGGATAAGAAAAATAGAGATAATAAAATCCAGTATGTAAAAACAGCTGGTAAACATCATCTCCTAGGATATCAGGCTCTTGCATTTGCCAGAATAAGACATAACGACGGTACTATGCAAAGAGATGATAGACAAAGGCAGGTAATAGAAGCTATAATGCAAAAGGTAAAATCAACTTCTATCACCAGGTATCCAGCTTTATTAGATGCAGTTAAACCATATGTTAAGACAAATATGAATCCAAAAGATATATTATATCTGGGTATGGATATATTGAAAGTTGGAGATCTCAAGTTAGATACTATGCAGTTCCCTCTTCACCCTGAAAATGAAGTAAGGCTTCCTGCATCAGGATATGTAATACCGTTTGAACAGTATGAAGTAAAGCTGCTTCACTCATACATATTCGACAATGTTAAACCAACGGCTGATACGATTAAAAAGGCAACTCAGGAATGGAAAAAATCTGGAGAAACTACCCAGTATATAAACGACCCTGAGTATATGTCTAACGTTGGTTATTAGATTAGTTGAGCAATATTATTTGAATGATATATTATTAGCTAAATTTGAATAATACATCGTAGCTAGATAAGTTCAAGTAATCCATAGCTCTACTCTAAAATTTACAATTAAACCACCTGTGCTCTAGGCACTCCTAATGGTTGGATTTTTAGATCTAACCCTTGAGAGTCACTTGAGCTTCAGGTGGTTTTTAATTTATATTTATGGTTAACTTAACCTTTCTATAGTAAACTTAGGGCAATTAAAAGAAAGGATATAATAATATGAAAACACTTAGAAGAATAATAAAGCTTCTTTTAGTAATGGTCATTGTTATTCCAATCATAGCTTATTTTTTAACATTTAAGATATCTGGAGTAATCCACGACAAGAACATTGATACAAGTAGTTTAACTGAATACAGTCACTCTCACAAGGATGGCATTAAAAATATCCTTATAATGGGTTCAGATGCACGTCCAGGAGACAAAGTTTCTAGAAGTGATTCACTTATGATTATGAGTATTGACTCTATTCATGATGATGTTAAAATAACATCTCTTGCTAGAGATACCCTAGTAAATATAGACGATCATGGCAAGTCAAAACTTACCCATGCCTATGCTTTTGGTAAGGAAAAATTGTTAATCAAAACTGTGGAAGATAATTTTGACATAGATATAGATGACTTTGTAGCAATTGACTTTAAATCGTTTATGGCAATAATTGATGCAGTCGGCGGCGTTACTGTAGAGGTCAAGGACCATGATATAAATGAATTAAACAAGTTTATACCTGAAACATATTCTTGGGATACACGTCAAGACAAGGGTGATATGCAGCTAGTCAAGTCAAGTGGAATCCAAAAGCTTAATGGTTACCAGGCTCTATCATTTGCAAGGATCAGGCATAATGACAGTGCTTTTGGTAGGGACAACAGGCAGAGAATGATACTTTCTAGCCTTATGAAGGAATTAAAGGCTACATCAAAATTTAAATATCTATCTATATTAAAAACTGCCGCTCCATATATAACTACAAATATGGACACAATGAAACTTATCAAGTATGGACTTAGTATCATGACTAAGGATATATCTAATATAAAGCAGATGGAGTTTCCACTAGTCGATAATCCAAAATACACTACTAGCGGTATATACGGATCACATGGTTGGGTAATAAGGTTTGACCCTACTTCTGTTTCTTTCCTAAAAGACTTTATCTACAATGATATAGACTACAAAAATTAGGCAGCTCTCATTATTCAATATAAATATCA
>NZ_ADJN01000042.1:0-16448 GCF_000178095.1 Peptostreptococcus anaerobius 653-L
ATTTTTGTAACTTTTACCTCTGCTCAGAGTTCAATTGTCGTAACTTTTTTGTAACTTTTATTTTTTTCAGTACCTTGCTACTTTAAATTTTAATTCTTTTGCTAATTATATATTGACTATCTATCACGCTTAGTCATATAGTTTTTTATATATTTTATAGTTCCTCATGACCCTATAGGTATAGTCTGATGTTTCTTTAAATGGTATCTTCATCAAAGACTGCCCATCTTTACTATACTCGTCTTTATTGAGCCATTTTCTAACATTGCCTGAACCACCATTATATGCAGCTATAGACAAATCTATATTTCCATGAAATTCTCTCTCTAACCTTGATAGATACCAAACTCCAATCCTAATATTAGTCTTTGGCTCAAATATATTAATACTACTGCCCAATTTCAATTCTTTGGCAGCCCAACTTGCTGTTTTATCAGTGACTTGCATCAATCCCTTTGCACCTTTATTAGAAACTGCATCCTTGTCAAACTTGCTCTCAGTCTTAATTATACTGTAGACCAAATACTTGTCAACACCAAATTCCTTAGAATATTCCTCTACTTCCTGCCTATATCGTATGGGATATACAAATTTACGGTTAAAATCATCCATAAATAAACCCGCTCCCAAAGCTATGGTCAATAGGACCAGCAAATAAAAAAACTTCCTATTTATTTTATACAACTTATAACACCCCATTATCTTTGGAATGGTATGTTAACTACTCTTCTTCTCCTCTATCCATTCCAATAGTTTTTCTTCAAGTGCATCTATCTTCGGATACAAGTCTTCAATCGAACCCGAATTATCAACCACGTAGTCTGCACTTTTAACTTTTTCAGCCTGATCTTGCTGACTATTTATCCTACTCAAAGCCTGAGGAACTGTCAACTTGTCCCTATCCAGTATCCTATTTAGCTGTTCATCTTCCCTACAATAAACAACTATCATTTTGTCCAGGTTCTTATTAAAATCTGTTTCATATAGGAGAGCTCCGTCTATTATGACAACTCCACCATCTCCATGGATCCTGGAATACAAGGCTATCCTCATCTCTATTATAGAAAGTATCTTGTCGTGGACTATCCTGTTCAAGGTCAATAACTTATCCTTATCAGAAAATACTATATCACCCAATGTCTTTCTATCTACAGTTTCATTTTTGACTGCTGCGGGAAAATATATCTTAATTCTTTCTATCATATCTTCATATTCGTATATATCCCTCGTAACCAAATCTGCATCTATAATATGATAGTCCCTCATCTCAAGCAGGGATGAAATTGTAGACTTACCACATCCAATATTTCCTGTTAAACCAACCTTCAACATATAATCCACTCCTCTTACTTATTTTGTTTCATACCATGAATCTCCAACATTCAGGTCAACATCCAAATTAACCTTCAAATTAACAGCATTCTCCATTTCTTCTTTTAGTAATACTCTTACTCTTTCTACCTCTTCTATAGGGGATTCTACGATCAATTCATCGTGTACCTGAAGAATTAGGTTTGACTTTAGACCTTCTTCCTCCAATCTATTATGAACGTTGACCATAGCAATTTTAATAATATCTGCAGCACTTCCCTGTATAGGTGCATTCATAGCAGCCCTTATTCCCCTGTTTTTCTCTACAAAATTGCTAGACTTTATCTCAGGTATATATCTTCTTCTTCCAAATATAGTAGTTGAATATCCCTTTTCTTCTGCATCGGAAACTATGTGGTCCATAAATCCTTTTATCTTAGGGAATCTAGCAAAGTAGTTCTCTATATATTCCTTGGCCTTAGCTATGCTTATATCAAGGTCCTTAGCCAATCCAAAGTCACTCTTGCCGTATATTATACCAAAGTTTACTGCCTTGGCAGCACTTCTTAACTCAGCTGAAACCTCATCAAAAGGAACACCGAATACCTGTGATGCAGTATTCCTATGTATATCCACACCTCTATCAAAGGCCTCTATCATATCCTCATCACCACTCATATCAGCAAGGACTCTTAGCTCTACCTGTGAGTAGTCGGCGTCTACTAGCTTACTGCCCTGTCCTGCAACAAATACCCTCCTAAGCTGTCTACCTAGGTCTGTTCTTACAGGGATATTCTGCATATTAGGGTCTGTAGACGATATTCTACCTGTTGTAGCTATGGCCTGGTTAAATGAAGAATGTATCCTACCATCAAGTGGATTTATAAGATTGTTGATACCCTCTACATATGTAGACTTTAGCTTAACTACAGTCCTATAGTCTGTAATCATATCTATTATAGGATGCTTGTCCCTCAATTTTTCAAGAACCTCTGCATTGGTAGAATATCCTGTCTTAGTCTTCTTGATTACAGGAAGTTCCAGCTTTTCAAACAATATAAGACCCAACTGCTTTGGAGAATTGATATTAAACTTTTCTCCTGATATATCGTATATCTTAGTCTCTAGGTATTTTATCCTGTCATTAAACAAGACTCCTAGCTCATCTAGAGTTTTTTTGTCAACATGAATACCTATATACTCCATATCTCCTAAGACTTCGATTAGGGGTATCTCTACATCATACAGGAGTTTTTCCATATCATCATCTTTTATGATCTGTCTCATCTTAGGAACAACACCACTAAGAGTATTCATTATGCCTATAGCAAACTTGTCCAAGTCTTCTTTTTCTATATCTTCATACTTCTTAGCCTTGGCACCCTTGCCCAGTAGGTCCTCTTCTGAAGTCATCTTCTTATAGATGTACTTGCTAGCTATAACATCAAAATCATATGATGTCGATGTCTTAGAATCTATTATGTACTCTGCTATGGATATATCAAATCCAATCTTGCCAAGCCTAATACCATAAGGCCTCAGATTGATGTAGTCTGACTTTATATTGCATCCTATTTTTTCTATATCCTCATCTTCAATCAGGTCTACAATCTCTTTTGGCATAGATTCTGCTAGTTCTTTATCCATATAGTATATTTTATATGGATCCGCCTTATCACTCTCGTCACTTGTAGCTAAATACATGGATATTATATTTTTTTCAAGTATATTCCCCGACCTAGCTATAGTCTTTATATATAACTCAGACCCTTCCTTGACCCTAGCAATAAAATCTGCAATATTATCTTGGTCAAGCCTTATAAGGTCTATTTCTCTTTCCTTATCTTCTATACCTGATAGGTCACTTACCTTTGAAATTAGACTATTAAATTTAAGTTCTTGGAATTTTTCTATGACTCTTGATGTCTCAAAATCCCCAAACACCATAGATTCAAGGTCAAAATCAATAGGAACATCTCTCATGATAGTCGCTAGGTCCTTACTCATCCTAGCTGATTCCATATTTTCTTCTACCTTTTTCTTCTGGGCACCCTTTAACTTGTCTACATTAGAAAGAACCCCCTCAACACTACCATATTCAAGCAATAGCTTGATACCTGTCTTTTCTCCTATACCTGGTATGCCCGGTATGTTATCTGACTTGTCTCCCATAAGACCCTTAAGGTCTATAAATTGGTCAGGACTAAGTTGATATCTCTCATAGACACCCTCTCTATTATACTCTTCAACTTCTCCAACACCTTTTTTTGTTATAAGTACAGTAGTCATATCAGAAGCAAGCTGGATAGCATCCCTGTCTCCTGTAACTACATATACCTTGTATCCAGCCTTCTCAGCATCCAAGGACACGGTACCTAGTATATCATCTGCCTCATAGCCCGCTATCTCTTTTCTATCAACATTCAAAACATCTAAGACTTCCTTCATAGGTCCAAGCTGACTAGCTAGCTCTGGCATCATCTTTTTTCTGCCTGCCTTGTAACTCTCATATGACTTGTACCTAAATGTAGGTGCCTTTACATCAAAGGCAACTGATATATGTGTTGGTCTATATAGGTCTATCATCTTGAACATCATTGTCAAGAATCCGTATATTGCATTCGTATGCAGTCCATCACCATTATCCATTGGAGGTAGTGCAAAAAACGCCCTATTTATTATAGAATTACCATCTATCAACAATAGGACCTTGTCTCTGTCTATATTTTCATTATTTATATTATTATCCATTTCGTCCTCACTTTCCATACTGGTTGTTTCAACCTCATTTTTATATTATATCACAAAAATCACTTTGATAGGTCCTGTCAGACCAGTATTGACTACAAAAAAAGAATAAACCAATAATTGAGTTCCTATCAGTTTATTCTTTGTTTTGTTATATTGTTTTTGTTGTTTTGTTTTTATTGTTTTCTTATATTATGTCGTTTCTTTTTGAATCGACATTATTATCTTATAAATCCTATCTTGTCATAAACATCAGCAAGAGTCTTGGCTGCAACAAGCTGAGCCTTTTCAGCACCACTTCTATAGATCTTTTCAAGATAGTCTTGGTTGTCCAACAAATAAGCATATTTTTCCCTGATTGGTCTTAGAGTTTCTACGACAGCTTCTGCCATTTCTCCCTTGAAGGCTCCATATCCCTTACCTTCATACATTGCAACTACCTCTTCTACTGACTTGTCTGTCATAGCAGAGTAGATATTTATTAGGTTCTTTAGTCCTGGCTGCTCATCTGTATATCTCACTATACCAACAGAGTCTGTAACTGCAGACTTAATCTTCTTAGCAGTTGAATCTGCATCCTCAGCAAGAAGTATAAATCCCTTTGGATTTGAGTCGGACTTTGACATCTTCTTTGTTGGATCTTGTAGACTCATTACCCTTGCAGTTTCCTTTGGATAGTATCCTTCAGGAACGACAAAAGTATCGCCAAACCTATTATTAAACCTAGTTGCTAGGTCCCTTGCCAATTCAAGGTGCTGCTTCTGGTCATCACCAACTGGTACAAGGTCAGCCTGGTATAATAGTATATCAGCTGCCATCAATACAGGATAGGTGAATAAGCCTGCATTTAAGTTAGCTTCAGACTTTTGTGACTTGTCCTTGTATTGAGTCATTCTATTTAATTCACCCATATATGTAGTAGTACAAAGAACCCAGTTAAGCTCAGCATGTTCATGAACGTGTGACTGAACAAATATAGTGTTTAAGTCTGGTTCAATACCACAGGCAATAAATTGGGCTAATAGTTCTATTGTCTGTCTCCTAAGTACTTTTGGATCCTGAGGTACTGTTATAGCATGCATATTTACCATACTAAAAAAGCACTCATAGTCCTTCTGAAGCTTCGTCCAGTTTCTCAAAGCTCCCAAATAATTTCCCAAAGTCATCTTTCCTGATGGCTGCACACCACTAAATATAACCTTCTTTACCTTGTCGCTCATATACTTATCTCCTTTATTATTGTAATCTAGCTACAAATTTTTATGTCTTAATTATATCACTCAAGACCCAATTCTTCAATATAAGTAGGCAATGAATATTTAAATTATAATCTTTCTATTATATTGACTACCATTTCTCTTGAAATCTCAGCAGCCTCAACAACAAAGTCTTCATAAGAAACTCCTGCTTCATCATCAGCATTGTCTGAAATAGCCCTTATTATTACAAACGGAACCCCATTAAGATAGGCAACATGGGCTATAGCTCCGCCTTCCATCTCACAACAATATCCCTTGAAGTGGTCTCTTAATTCAATCTTTGTATCCTTGTCAGCAACGAACTTATCTCCAGTGACAACCCTTCCCTTATAGACATTTGTCTTGGCGTGGCCTTCTTCAAAAGCCCTATAGGCAGCCTCTACCAGTCTTTCATCTGCAACAAAGACAGATGTCTTCATCCTAGGTATAGTTCCCTTAGGGTCTCCCATAAATGAAGCATCTACATCATACTGGATTGCCTCAGTAGATACAACTACATCGTTTACCTTGATGCCTTGATGCAGGGCCCCTGCTACACCAGTATTTATAACAGCATCCACCTTAAACTCACTGATAAGTATCTGAGTAGTCATAGCAGCATTGACTTTTGCTATACCACATTCAACTACAACCAAGTCCTTGCCAGATATTTGACCTTCATAAAAAGTAAGCCCTGCTACCCTAGTCTCTTTTTTATTATTTAACATCTTTGTCAAGCTAACAACTTCTTCGTTCATAGCCCCTATTACACCTATTTTGTTTATATTAGTCATATTCTCTCCTTATACACCATAAATCCACTTTAATCTCATATATATTATTACATAAATACTCTTGCATGTCCATAATTGAAGAAAATACTGATACGAAATAATTTCCATAATTTCATAAAAAAAGACCCACAAGACAGGTCTATAAAGACAATCTTGTAGGTCGATTGGTATACTATACGATTATCAAAGGATTATTATGCCTGAGCAATCCATAATCCATGTAGGTTACAGTATTCATATGCTGCTATAGCCTTGTCATCATCAGCTAGAACGAATTCAGCAACTGGTTCACCTTCATGGTCAAGGTCAACTCTCTGAATTGTCTTTTCTGTTACAAGTACTACGAAAGCTATATGGTGCTTTTCAGTCATTGGATGTGCAACTTCTCCAACCTTAACTGTTACCTTATTTCCTGCAACTTCTATAACTGGAACGTGCTTTTCACCAGCTGCATCAGTTGAGTTTGCTTCTATGGCCTTAAGTCCTGATAGGTCTCCACCTTCACAGACTAACTTTTCTAATATATCTCCTGCTTCGTTTGTATAAAATGCTAATTCTCTTGACATATAATGTCTCCTCTCCATATATAAATATTTATCTAACTTTACTACATTCCGAACATATTCCTCTAAGTAGAATATCTGTCCCTATCACTTGTATACCCTCTTCTTGTAGTTTTGAAAAGTCTAAATTGAATAATTTTTCATCTATATCAATAATTTTCCCACAAGACTCGCATATAAGGTGGCTATGATTAGATAAATTACCATCAAATCTAACAGGATCGCCAGGTATACTAACCTTGCCAATCATGCCGTTGTCCGACAACTGTGTTAGATTTCTATATACTGTACCAAGGCTTAGGTTTGGATTTTCCTTCTTCAATCTCTCATATATAGCATCAGCTGTCAGATGTTCATCACTGTTGAGTACTTCACTGATTATAAGTTCTCTCTGCCTAGAAAATTTCATACCCTTCGCCCTTTCTTATAATTAAACTAGTGTAGTTTCTTATTTCCAGTTTTCGTTCTTAACCTGGAAGAATGCCTGTGGATGCTTACATACTGGACATATCTTTGGAGCCTTCTTAGCAACATGGATATGACCACAGTTCATACAATGCCATACAACAACTTCTTCCTTTTCAAATACTCTACCATCCTTTAGATTCTGAAGTAGAGTTCTGTATCTTTCTTCATGAGTCTTTTCTATTGCTGCAACACCCTTGAATAATCTAGCTAATTCAGTAAATCCTTCTTCTGTAGCGTCGTTTTCAAACTTAACATACATATCTGTCCATTCGTAGTTTTCACCTTCAGCTGCATCAAGTAGGTTTTCTTCAGTTGTTGGAACTTCTCCACCGTGAAGAGCCTTGAACCATAACTTAGCATGTTCCTTTTCATTTTCAGCAGTTTCTAGGAATATATCAGCTATCTGATTGTATCCTTCTTTTCTAGCCTGTGAAGCATAGTAAGTGTATTTGTTTCTCGCCATTGATTCTCCGGCAAAACCATCATTTAAGTTCTTTTCTGTTTTTGTTCCCTTTAATTCCTGTGTCATTTTAAATCCTCCTAAATTTTATCTTTATTAAAATATTTATATCATTTGACTATGGTATTATTATACCCTATTTTCTTATATTAAACCAAAAAAATCAAGATTTTTTATATAAAATAAAGTTTTATGCGCAAAACACTTAATGAAATTAACTCTCAATAGCAATTATAGTAACAGTTCCTATTTTTATTTCAACTTTTTTTAGAGAAATATTTTATTTAGTAAACTGTTTTTCCAATATTTACTTATAAAACAAAACCCGTAACCATTATTAATATCTAATAACATGATTACGGGTCTTCAAAAATTTTATTAAACTTTTTCTCTAAAACTCAAGATTTATTCTGGTATAATCAAAACTGCAGCCTCTGCGTGCTTTAAGACATAAGAAGTACAAGATCCTATAATTCTAGTAAGTCCCTTTTTAGTTGACTTAGTCATTACTATCAGATCAGTACCCTCTTCCTTGGATCTTCTAACTATTTCATCACCTGCATATCCAAATGCGAATATACCTTTTACGTCATAGCCTTCAAGATATGACTTAGCCTTTTCTAGCAATTCCTTACCAATCATTTCAGATGTCTTAATTTCGTCACTCATAGAAATACCATCTATAAACACCAACTCTTTAACATTGATAATACTTACTGAAACCTCATCCTTATCATATGAACCCTTTACAAAGTCCAGTGAATGCATACTTCTTTCTGTACCATCGATTGGAACTAATATTTTCCTTACCTCCATGGAAAAACACCTCCTTATATAATATAGAATTATATACTATACAACTATATATTATTTATATTATATCATTTGTGCCTATATAATTCAATATTGACGACTTCATCGACAGTCATATTTAGGAATTCTTTGTCATGAGATACTATAAATATTATATTATCACTCGAACTGATATCCCTTACAATCCTAGAAATTTTGGACATATTCTTATAATCCATACCACTAGTAGGTTCATCCATAAAAATAAATCTTGCTACCTTGCATATTGCCGATGCTATAGCTACTCTCTGTTTTTGCCCTCCTGACAGGCTCATAGGGTGCCTATCCCTACAATCGCCAAGACCCAAACTATCAATGATTTCTGTTACGCTTTTTTCTTGTATGGCATTGCAACCTAGAATAAGTTCATTTTCAACAGAATCAGAGAATAACTGATGATTTACATCCTGCATAACCAATGATGACATCTTTAACCTATCTTTAGGCGATATTATTTTTCCCTTGAATACAATCTTATCCTTTGATTTTTTATCAAGTCCGGTTATAAGCCTTAGAAATGTGGACTTACCACATCCATTTTTGCCTATAATACCATATATACCTCCCAGACTAAATGATAAGTCCTTGATTTCAAGCCTATCATGGCCATTGAATTTATATACAAGGTCTTTAATGATCAAGTCTTCTCCACTTCCACTGTATCCCTTGATTAGGTTAGTTTCACTCGTAGATCTGAGCCCTCTTGCTGATAATTCTTCGTCTGAAAGGGAAAAGAACTCTTCATTTGTATACTCTTTCTTTATTGTCCCATTTTCTATTATCAATACCCTATCTACAATATTTTTGAGATAGAATATCCTATGCTCTGCTACTACAAGGCTTATACCCTTTTGCTTTAGCATTTCCAGCATTTGTCTTAATATATCTATATGTTTATCATCAAGATTAGATGAGGGTTCGTCTAGTACAACTAGCTTACAACCAGATATATAAGAAGACGCTATACACAGTATTTGTTTTTCACCACCTGATAAATCAAATATATCCCTATCCAGAAGATGGCATATAGGAAAGACTCTTAACATATCTTCCATACGTTTGTCCATCTCTTCCCTATTAAGTCCAATATTTTCAAGGTAAAATAGGAGCTCAAGTGTCGTGTTGACATTAAAGAAATGGGTTTTAGGATTCTGAAATACACTCGCAATCATCATTGATATCTGGTAAAGCTCCAAATTTTTCAGTGACTGTCCATATAATTTAATGTTTCCACCCATAGTGCCACCATCATACTTGATAGCCAGGCCGTTTATACAGTTAATAATCGAAGACTTTCCACTACCACTCTCTCCTGTAATCAGTAGGCATTGGCCCTTATTTACGCTAAGGTTAATTTCATCAAGTATCTTTTTGTTATCGGAATATTCTAGAGAAACTTTTTCTAAATTTAGCATAGCCAACCTCCCAACAACATTAGTACCATCAACACAGAGTATACTAGGTCAACCTTCCTCATACACACCTTTGTATATCTTGTCTTCTTAAGAGGACTTTCAATACATTTAGTTTCGGCTGCCTTTGATATATCATCAACTATGTTAGAAGACACTATTAAAAGTGGAACAGCTATATATTCAAGATACTTTATAGGATTTCTTGTATGTATTCCCTTTATCTTCATAGCCATCCTAATGTTTTTTCTCTCCTCTTTAAAAGATGGAAAAAACCTAAACATAACTGAAATAGGTATTGAAAACTCCTTTGGTATCTTAAGCCTATCCATAGATGAAATTACACAACCTACATCAGATGTACAAATCATAAACTTACCCGCAGAAAAAGGTACATAAAACATCCTAAACACCAAAAATAATGAAAAAAACATCTTTATAAAGGCATTAAATTCTGATATCAATCCTATATAAGGTACAATAAACATTACTAGATATACAAGGATATTATTAATAGCCTGCTTTTTATATCCATTTATCAAATACATTAAGGATATTAGAACTATTATCGACCATTCAAAATATATGTTTATTGAATGTAATACTGTAAAGCCCAGAACCACCACAACAAATAATTTTGTTATTGGATTGGGATTTACATTTGAACGAACACCAATAGACATTAAACTATACCTGCCTTAATAAAATGCTTCTTTAATATCTTTCTTCCTATATAGGCACCTCCTATACCACCTAAAACGGCACCGATATATACAAGTACCATATTAGGATAAGTAATCAGCCTTTCCAAGGTTTGAACATAGTCCTTACCCATCATCATTGAAAGCTCTATATACTTTTTCTTTGCAAGTAACATCTGCATAAGAGAACCACATATCCATGTATTAAAAACAGCAAAAGAAATCATCTCATACTTAAATGACTTGTATCCACCTTTTCTTCTAATCAACTCCGCCAATAACATAACAATCAATGAAATGGTCGGCAATACATATGTGTGACCCATAGCAAACATAACAAGCGGGGCTATCATACCCAATATAAAAAGCGCCCATGGTTTTCTTACCTTTGCCATAAATAGCATGATCGGAGTCCCAGTTACTAGCCCAAGTATTGTAGGATACACTAGAAACAATATAGGAACTACGCCTATCATGCCTACTGAAAACATCAGAACAAAATAAATTACTGTAAATACTCCTATTGTAACAAGGTCCTTAACCTTTAGTTTATCTCTTGTCATTTTAACCCCCTAATAAACAAATTCCTCTGCTAATCTAGTCTTTTCTACAAGATTCCTATAAACACTCGAATTATCAATAAGTTGTTCATGTTTACCAACACTCTCTACACAACCCTTGTCAATAACAACTATCTTATCAACATTTTCAATAGACTTAAGTCTATGGGATATTATTATTACTGTCTTATTTTTCACCAACTTATTCAAGCTCTCCTGTATCTTCTTTTCATTATCAACATCCAAACTAGCTGATATTTCATCCAATATTAGGACAGGAGCATCCTTTAAAAAGGCTCTCGCTATAGATAATCTCTGCCTCTCTCCACCTGAAAGTTCAGCACCATTCTCGCCAATTATAGTGTTAAAGCCTTGTGGTAGGCTATCTATAAAATCTATACAGTTTGCAAGTTTTGCAGCATTTCTTACTTCATCATCGCTTGCATCAACCCTACCAAGCCTTATATTTTCAAGTATGCTAGTATTGAAAAGGGTAACATCCTGGAATACTATAGATATATTTTTAAATAAGGAATCTGTAGATATTTTCTTTATGTCCTTACCGTCCATTAATATGCTGCCTGAATCGTTGTCATAAAGTCTGGATATCAATCTCAATACAGATGTCTTACCAGATCCTGATGGCCCAACAAGGGCTGTTACTTCACCTTGTTTAGCCACAAAATTGATATCTTTCAGTACTTGTCTGTCTTTATTGTATGAAAAAGACACATTCTTAAATTCTATATCATAGTTGTCTATCTCTGTATCTTCACCCATTTGTAGGGGAGTATTTTTTATCTCTTTGATACGTTCAACGGCTGGATCTATATAAAACATCTCCATTATGCCCTCTTTTGATATATCAAATATTTCTTTTATTTTGATTGCTGCTATAATATAACCTACCAAATATAGCATACTGATTTCATTCTTAATAACAAGACTTATACCAACTGCCATAACTACTGAAATGCTAGTAAAGGCAAATAAGGATGATACACCCATTATTAAAAGTGAGCCAGTCTCCACTTTAATATGGGTTTTCTCACTATCCTCCATCTGTCTGTAAAGATCTTTTTTAACATCTTTTGACATATTAAAACTACTTATCTCTTGCTGTAGTTCTATAGTTTCTTGAAATTTTTCTGAATTGTCCCTTAATACCCTGTAATATTTTTCATTCTCTCTGACCCTGCTTTTCTTTGCTAGGGGTATCAATATAAAACTTATAAGAGTTGGTATAATAACAGCTAGACCAAGCTTCCAGTTGCCTAAGACCATCATTATTCCCATAAGCGGGAAAAACAAATACATACCAAATACTTTTGGTATTGAGTGACTCATGGCATGCTCTATCCTCTCAACATCAGCCATTATAGTTTGAGATAGGTCTGATAGGTCATGCTTTGAAAAATATTCAATAGGAAGTTCTGACAGACTCTCAGATATTCCTATCCTCAAATTAGCAGACTCCTTGTATGTCGAATTAAATAAATCTACATACTCCTTTGACAAAACCGCATACATGAGTATAAGGATAATTATTGAAAATCCTATATAAACATACTTATCCCTTACATTGCCCAGTATCAATTGGTCAGCAAGCATCATAAGTAAAATCATAGGCAATAAATTGACACAATATGAAAGAAAGCAGGACCAAGTTGCCCTTGTAAGATTTTTGGATCCTTGGTCACTTAAGCAAAATCTCTTTTTATAATAATTAGTCATTTGTAACCCTCCAATCATTCGCACTCTTGTAAAGATTTAATAGTCTACTGTACAAGCCATTCTTGTCCATTAATTCCTTGTTGTTACCTCTTTCAATGACTTGTCCATTTTCTAATACAAGTATTTCATCGACATATTGTATACTTGTAAGTCTATGGGCTATCATTATAACAGTCTTATCTTCCATAAGGTTCTTAAAGGCCTTTTGTAATTCATGCTCATTATCAGCATCTATGCCAGCACTAGCCTCATCCATTATAACTATCTTAGATTTCTTGAGAATTGCCCTGGCTATAGCTATCCTCTGTTTTTCTCCACCAGACAGATAGACCCCCTTGGAACCGATTACCGTATCAGCCCCATCTTTTAGTTTGTTTACAATATCCATACAACCAGCCTTTTTCATGGCATCGAATACTTCCTCTCTGCTGGCATTCTTATCTCCAATAGCCACATTTTCATAGATAGACTTTTTAAACAGCTTGCTATCTTGAAATACAAAAGATACAGCACCTATTATGGCTTCCTTGCTATAGTCTTCTATAGGGTATCCACCTATTTTTATAGACCCTGAGTCAACTTTATAAAATCCTGACAAAAGCTTAGCTATGGTTGACTTTCCAGATCCTGAGTGACCAACTAGAGAATAAGACCTATTCTCTTCTAAAGAAAAAGATAGTTTATCAAGGACCTTGTTGTCTTTATATGAAAATGTAACATTATCAAACTCTATATTATAGTTGTCAAACTTGTCTCTCTTACCATAAGAAAGCTTGTCCTTTTGCATATCACTATAAAGTTGTTCCAAACTATCAACAGCATACTTTGCATTGAAAATATTCATGCTAGCCCACATAATCTTCATAAACGAAACCATGATGACGCCACTCAAAAATAAGACCATTATCAACTCGACTGCTATTGTGTTCGGCTCATTAATACCTGTCAAAAAGAAAGAAAGCGGTATACTTATAATGGCCACAAGACCTAGAAAAATCCACTGATATACAACATATGACTTTTTACAGCTAAGTGTATAATTGTAGGCATACTTAGAATAATCCATTATAGCATTATATAGGGACCTAAATGATTCAAGTCTTGTACCAAATATCTTGACCACCTGCATACCCCTGATGTATTCGACTGTTTCAGAACTCAGTCTATCCAAAGAAGACTGGTATAGTTTCATAAACTCACCATTTCCCATCATGCCCTTTAGTATTACAGCACACAGTACAGTCAGTATCAATATCACCGCACCAACACGTAGACCAATTACAAATGAAAGAACCAAAGATAAAACTGGTACCAAAAATGCTTGTGAATTATCAGGTAACATATGGGCCACTGCTGTATGAGTTTTTGCAGCATTGTCATCAATAGTTTTTCTAATATATCCTGATGAATTTATATCGAAAAACCTAAAACTAGAATCAATTAGTCCATCTATACCCCTCTTTCTCAAATTAGTCTCCAAACGAAATGCAAACTTATGAGATATATATCCAGAGGCACAATAAAGTAGAGCACTAATCGTCAAATAAAAAACTATCTTAAATGCAAATAAACTAGCATTTTCATAGTTAGACCTTATTACTAGCTCTCTCAAAAATAAGTAAATCAAATAATATCCATATACCATAAGTACTGACGATATACCTGATACTACCATTGATAAGTAGGCAAGCCCCTTGTAATCAGGTATATACTTAAAAAGCTTTTTATATACTTCCATCTCCAATCTCCCTTTCATTTTTAAATATAGAAATTAACATTTCTTCAAACAAATACCTGTTTTTCCTAAAATTATCCCTTGCACCCAATATATCTGAGGCGAGTATGATAGCATTTATTAGGTTAGTGCATAAGTCAAAGGTGGATTTATTGAGCAGACTTCCAGAAATACTAGTATCCATCAACTTAAATCTATTATTTGCTTGCATTTTAAGATCTTCAAATACTTCTTCCAACTTAGGATTTCTCTTTTTCTCTATTAAAAATTCTACATATAAAGGCATATAGGGATTGTCATCTAGCATTTTATCAACCATCTGCTTGGCCATAAATTCTACCTCACAGCCCTTCTCACACTCACCAATATGTTCATGTATTATCTTATCCCTGTAGTCAATCCCCGCTACCATCAAATCCTTAAATATGTCCAAAGTATTCTTGTAATAATGATATACACCCCCTTTTGACATAGTCGTTCCAGCTATTACATCTTCCATAGTCATATTTGAGAATCCCTTCTCAGTAATTAGCCTTGTAGCCGACTGCATAATTTCATTTTTTCTTTCCTCAATACTAAGTCTTTTTACAGCACACATAAACCCTCCTTTTATCGACGTCTCCGTCGATAAAGTTATTATATACCTAATTTCATAAAATAACAATACTTTTTTGATATAAATTATCATTAGTTTTTTAAAATTAATATCAGTTAATACAAAAAAAGAAGTCCACCAGCCTAGATAGTGGTTCTCCATGTGCGGCCGTTAAGACCTTGTTTACTTGCCAAGCCTACAAGGGCTTTTTTGTGGTCTGGCACTTGCAGACTATACTAGTTACCCTTCAGAAAACCCATGAATGTAGATACACTAAGTTTAGGTGGTATTTCTACAAGCATATGAACATGATCTATACACACTTTCGCTTCTATTATATTTACCCCTTTCCAATCACACAAATTTCTCAACGCTAAAGCTACACTGAACCACCAGTCTAACTGGGGGGCATTCATACAAAAAAGCTCTATATCAAATAACGTTGGTGATACTTTAAATTAATAAAATTTATTAAATTATGTAGTAAACTTATAACTATGGATGTTGCCCTTTTGTATCTTATACCTTTCCATAAGCATTATCCTTGCCTTAAAATTCCTATAGATCCTATATCCATAGGATACTATTTTAATTACCTTTATCTTGTTGTTTTTGATTTCTACGATATCATACGTATAGTCATATTTCTAAAGTGTCAATTCCTGTAAAAATATATTCTATTCAACTCTCTTGTTAATATCTTTTTGTACTATTGTCTCAACAATATATTATAGGTTAATAAATAAATCAACAGTAAACATACAGTTACCTGTATCAATATTCATATAACCATTACTTTTTTCTACTTGCTCACGTACGTTTTCAAGCCCAATTCCATGGTAGACTTTTTCTTCCTTTCTGCTAACAAATCCTTTATTATCTTTTATTACTAGGCCATCAAATGTATTTACTATTTTTATAAGCAAATTACTATCTTTATATGATATAAAGACCTCTATTATATCAAAAAAATTATTTTTTTGGAGTATATTTTCATTAACTACATTTATAAATATCATAGATAATAATATATCTGATATCAATAAGAAGAAAAGTGTGTATGTAAAAAAGTCTGTAAAATTGTAAGTCCTTCTATGGTAAAATTATTATTATGGGAGGACTTTTGTTATGGGAAGAAGAAAAAGAGAACCAATGAATCCAGCTAAGAAAAATATTGTAAGGGAATTAATAAAAACTTATGATATAAAAACAGCTAATGATATTCAAGAAGCTTTAAAAGACTTGTTGGGAGAAACACTACAGGATATGATAGAAGA
>NZ_ADJN01000041.1:0-1177 GCF_000178095.1 Peptostreptococcus anaerobius 653-L
TTTTACAATTTTATATGCGGGAATAGTTCAGTGGTAGAGCGCAACCTTGCCAAGGTTGAAGTCGCGAGTTCGAATCTCGTTTCCCGCTCCATAAAATACACTATTAATGTGGGTGCATAGCTCAGCTGGATAGAGCAACGCCCTTCTAAGGCGTGTGTCCGGGGTTCGAATCCCTGTGCGCTCACCATTTTAATAGGGGATTCGCCAAGCGGTAAGGCATATGACTCTGACTCATACATTCGGGGGTTCAAATCCCTCATCCCCTGCCAATATAGTGGACCATTAGCTCAGCTGGGAGAGCACCTGACTCTTAATCAGGGTGTCCAGGGTTCGAGCCCCTGATGGTCCACCATTTTTTGAAAATTATGGCGGTATAGCTTAGTTGGCTAGAGCGTTCGGTTCATACCCGAAAGGTCACAGGTTCGAGTCCCGTTACCGCTACTTTTTATGGACCATTAGCTCAGTTGGTTAGAGCGCCCGGCTCATAACCGGTAGGTCTGGGGTTCGAGTCCCTGATGGTCCACCATTTAAATCAAATAATTATTATACCGAGGTGTAGCGCAGTTTGGTAGCGCACGTGGTTTGGGACCATGGGGCCGGGGGTTCGAGTCCCTTCACCTCGACCAATATGTGGTGGGTATAGCTTAGCTGGTTAAAGCGCCAGATTGTGGCTCTGGAGACCGAGAGTTCGAATCTCTTTATCCACCCCATTATTTGATTTTTCATGGCGACATAGCCAAGTGGTAAGGCAGTGGACTGCAACTCCTTGATCTCCAGTTCGAATCTGGATGTCGCCTCTTTATAAATATTCCAAGGTAGCTCAATGGTGGAGCAACCGGCTGTTAACCGGTAGGCTGTGGGTTCGAGCCCCACCCTTGGAGCCATTTAAGCCGAAGTGGCGGAACTGGCAGACGCACAGGACTTAAAATCCTGCGAAACTTATACTTTCGTACCGGTTCGATTCCGGTCTTCGGCACCAGCTTATGGTGTTAAAATACAATATCGCGGAGTGGAGCAGTTGGTAGCTCGTCGGGCTCATAACCCGAAGGTCGTAGGTTCAAGTCCTGCCTCCGCAACCATTATAAATGTCTCAGTTTATTATGGCTCCTTGGTCAAGCGGTTAAGACACCGCCCTTTCACGGCGGTAACAGGGGTTCGATTCCCCTAGGAGTCACTT
>NZ_ADJN01000040.1:0-15396 GCF_000178095.1 Peptostreptococcus anaerobius 653-L
ATTTGGATTATTGCAAGTTCACATGTGGTATAATAGAAGCTAGAATTTAATTTTTACTTTAAGGTAAATTTAAGGGGGTATTGTTAAAATTTATGGCAAAGATTAGAACTAAGTATGTATGTCAGAACTGTGGCTATGAAAATCCAAAGTGGCTAGGTAAATGTCCAGAGTGTTTGCAGTGGAATACCTTTGTGGAAGAGACAGAGGTAAAGGAGACACCAAAGGAAAAAGCTATCAAGGAAAGAGCCTTGAGGGCATCTATAAAAACTGACACAAAGCCTGTTAAAATCAACTCAATACAGAGCCATAGGGAAGAGAGATTTTCTACAATGATACCTGAACTAGATAGGGTACTGGGTGGCGGAATCATACCGGCTTCATTGATCTTAGTAGGTGGAGATCCTGGTATAGGAAAGTCAACTCTACTTCTTCAAGTGTCCAACAACATAGCTAGATCTGGCAAAAAGCTCTTGTATGTATCTGGTGAAGAAAGTGAAAACCAGATAAAGATGAGGGCCAAAAGACTAGGTGTTGATTCAGATAATCTCTATATATACACAGAAAATAATCTTGCAGCTATAGAGTCTCAAATAGATGATATCAAGCCCGATGCAATTGTAGTGGACTCTATACAGACCATGATATCTCCAGAAATAAATGCAGCTCCTGGAACTGTAAGCCAGATAAAAGAAGGTACTTCAAAGTTTATGAATATATCCAAGTCAAAGGGTATCTCTACTTTTATAGTGGGCCATGTAACAAAGGAAGGATCCCTAGCCGGTCCCAAACTTCTTGAACACATGGTGGATACCGTCTTGTATTTTGAGGGTGAAAGATATAATACCTATAGGCTTCTTAGGGCAGTTAAAAATAGGTTTGGTTCAACAAATGAACTTGGTGTATTTGAGATGAAGGCAAATGGACTTGAAGAGTTAGAAAATCCATCCAAGGTACTAATATCTGAAAAGCCAAGTGATGCATCTGGTTCTGTAATAGTATCAACTGTTGAAGGTACAAGGTCTATGTTACTTGAACTCCAGGCCCTTGTTGCGACAACCAATTTCGGTTATCCAAGGAGGACGACAACCGGTGTAGACAACAATAGGGTAGCCCTTATCTTGGCAGTGCTTGAAAAAGTTGTCGGTCTTCAAATTCAAAACCAGGATGTATTTGTAAATATTATAGGTGGTCTAAAGATAAATGATCCATCTATGGACCTAGGAATCGCATTGGCAGTAGCTTCTAGTTTCAAGAACATACCTATAGATGCAAGTGTGGTTGTCACAGGGGAAATAGGTCTTACTGGAGAGGTCAGAACAGTGAGTTTCATTGAAAAAAGAATAATAGAATGTGAAAAATTAGGTTTCAAAAAGATGATTATACCTAGAGGAAACTACTTAAATGAATTCAAAAAAGAATATAGTCTAGAGATTGTTCCGGTGTCTAATTTAAGACAGGCCATGTATGCCTTGATGGGCAACTAGTTGGATAAGTTATTGGGCTTGGAAAAATCAGTTTTTTCTAAAGTTTGATCATGAAATATTTATAGGCTAAGCTAAAAACAAGCTTTTTGGTCTATATTATAGTCAAGGTTTTATAATTAAAACAATATTTTAATAGGAGGTGAAATAATGTTAGCAAAACTAAGAAGGTTTGTATTTGCTCTAGTAGGGTTTGCACTTACGACTACGATTTACCTATCGCTAACACCAGAGATGTCCTTTATAAAAGACCTACATACCAAGTATGGTTATTGGGGCGGTATAGCATTAGGAATTGTAGTTGGAGTAATATTCTTTTTATTGGAGCCGATTGCTAGCAAGCAATTAAAAAAGATAAGTAAGAAATTCGACAAGGAGTTGTCAGTATATTCTCAGGTAGATATTATACTTGGGTCGGTGGGATTATTATTGGGATTCTTTATTGCTTTCTTTGTCAGTAAATTATTGGAAAACTTGTATATAGTTGGACCGGTACTATCTATTATATCATACATTATATTTGGACTTATAGGAATCAGGATAGGCGTAAGAAGCAAGAACGAGTTGGCTAATTTATTTAAACTAAGACAGCAGGGTGAGAAGAAAGAATCTGAAAAACACAAAAAGTTGAAGAGAAATATTCCACCTAAGGTATTGGATACATCTGTAATAATAGATGGTAGAATAGCCGATATCTGCAAGACAGGTTTTATAGAGGGTAAGCTTGTTATACCTCAGTTTGTCCTTGATGAGCTAAGACACATAGCAGATTCAGCCGATGACCTTAAGAGGGTCAGGGGTAGAAGGGGTCTTGATATACTAAACGAGATCCAAGAAGATGGTTCAATAGAAGTAGAGGTAACCAACCAAGACTTTGATGATATAGCAGAGGTTGACATCAAGCTTTTAAGATTGGCATCAGTCCTAAAGGGCAAGGTAGTTACAAATGACTTCAACTTAAATAAGGTAGCCCAGGTTCAGGGTGTTGAGGTCTTGAATATAAACGAACTTGCTAATGCGGTCAAGCCAATAGCTATACCTGGTGAAGAGATGTTGATTACAATAGTTAAAGAAGGCAAGGAAAACCAACAGGGTGTTGCCTACCTTGACGATGGTACTATGATAGTAGTAGAGAATGGTAAGAAGTTTATCAATGAAACTAGGACAGTAGTAGTAACTTCAATACTTCAGACTCCAGCAGGTAGGATGATATTCGCCAAGGTCAAGTAGTTCTATGAATTAAGACAATCATAAGACATTCAAGTTTTAAATTTGAAATAGAGTTAAATAGATAAGGAGAAGAATGTTTATATTAGAATTATACCAAGATGGAATGAGCACAGAGCTAGGACTATTTGACACCATAGAAGAAGGAAGAAAATTTGTATCTCAACTTAAAGGATACAAATTTGAAGAAATAGACGGATTTGAATACGAAACTATAAAGCTAGATTCAATCTCAGACTACATGGAACTAGAAATAAATGGCAACATAGTACCACTAACTAAGCTTATGTTTACAGGAGATGGCGATGTAGAAGTATATTGGAAAGAAATTCCAAACCTATCTAAAAAAGGAAAAGGAATCGTAGAAGGTGCAACTAGAGTGGATGCCTACACAGTAGCGAATTCAGATTTAAGAGAATATATAAAAGCGAGAGAAAATAATTATTTAGAAGTAAAGAAAAATCTAGAAAAGAAAGGCTACCAAGTAGAAAGAGCCTACTTAGGTTCAGAAGACGGAGAAGCAATCCTATTTAGAAAAAAAGATTCAGAAGACTGGCACTTATTAACCCATATGGATCCAGAATTCACGGAAGAATTTGATTTAGATGAATGTTTAGAAATGCTAGAAGAAGATAATTAAATTGAAATCTAAAAGCCACCACTCGGTGGCTTTTTATTTCCAAATTGTATTTTTTCTATTTAATTTAGAAATAAAAGCTTTGTTCCTCTTTTTTCCTTTCTAACTATCTAAGGGAGTTTGAAAGATATTTTTCCGGCTAAATTTGAATTTTTTCAGAAAAAAGTTTTCAAATGCTCTATAAATTTTGTCCTTCTACTAGGTAGCTTTAGGAGATAGTAAAAATTATTATTATATGGTATAATAACGCTATATTATTGAAATGTTTACGCAAGGAGATGCATAATGGGATTTACAGATGAAATTAAAAGAATTAGACAATGATGCTTTCTTTCGCAGCAAGACTTTGCTAAAGGAATTAAAGTGGCATTTTCTACTGTGAATAGATAGGAAGGTGGCAAAGCAAAGCCTAACCTTAATGCTATGAAAAATATAACAGAGTTCTGCCTAGAATATGATGTTGATTATGCAGGCGTTGAAGAGGCATGGCTTGATTTTGAAGTGGAGGGAAAAAATAATGTCTATTGATAATAAGAAAGAACAGGAACGTGATGAACTTCACAGAGCAATATGGGCAATTGCAGATGAACTTCGTGGTGCTGTAGATGGATGGGATTTCAAAAACTATATACTTGGTACTATGTTCTATAGATATATTTCTGAAAATATTACTAACTACATCAACGAAGGAGAAATTGAAGCAGGAAATAGCGATTTTGATTTTGCAAAGATTTCTGATGAGATGGCCAAAGAGGCAAGAGAAGGACTTGTTGAGGAGAAAGGCTTTTTCATTCTTCCTTCTGAACTATTTTGTAATGTAAGGGCAAAAGCCAAGGATAATGAAAATCTGAATGAAACACTTGAAAAGGTATTCCGTCACATAGAGGAATCTGCAAAAGGCAGTGAATCAGAATCCGACTTTGCAGGTTTATTTGATGATTTTGATGTAAACAGTAATAAACTTGGCTCTACTGTTGCAAAGAGAAATGAAAAACTTTGTAAACTCCTTGACGGTGTGGCGGATATGAATCTTGGAAATGTTAAGGATCACGATATTGATGCGTTTGGAGATGCCTATGAATATCTTATGACAATGTATGCATCAAATGCTGGTAAATCGGGTGGAGAGTTCTTTACGCCTGCTGATGTATCAGAGCTTCTTACAAGACTTGGTACAGTTGGAAAAACTGAAATCAACAAGGTGTATGATCCAGCTTGCGGGTTTCGTGTCATAATAATGACACAGGCAAATAGTCAAGTAAATACAAGGGTTTTAGAGCTTCTACCAAAGTTTAAAATTAAAAAAATGAATCGTTGGTGTGCTGTTTAGAGCAGTTATTACGATAATAAATGTTGTAAACAGTACATCAGCATAAAGGAGGAACTCGTATGTCTAAGGCGAAAAAAGAGACGATTGAAGCAAAAGGTTTTGCTATTCAAATTTATACTGAAGACTTTAAAAATGACTATATAAGTCTTACGGATATTGCAAGATACAAAAATGTGCATGAACCTAAAGATGTTGTTAAAAACTGGCTAAGAGTAAGAGATACAATTGAATTCCTTGGTCTCTGGGAGACGATTCACAATCCTAATTTTAAAGGGGTCGAATTCGACTCCTTTAGAAAGGAAGCAGGAACAAATGCATTTACATTATCACCTCAAAGATGGATTGAAAATACAAATGCTATCGGTATTGTTTCTAAATCTGGGAGAGGCGGAGGAACATTTGCTCATCCTGATATAGCAATGGAATTTGCTTCATGGATTTCAGCAGAGTTTAAGCTCTATTTAATCCAAGACTATAAGAGACTTAAATCAGATGAAAATTCAAGATTGTCACTGGGATGGAATCTGAATCGAGAAATTTCCAAGATCAACTATAAAATTCATACGGATGCAATCAAAGAGTATCTCTTAAAGGATCTTACCAACGAACAGCTAGCCTATAAGTACGCAAGTGAAGCAGATATGCTAAATGTTGCTTTATTTAACAAAAGAGCGAAACAGTGGCGTGAAGAAAATCCTGACTTAAAGGGTAACATGAGAGACTATGCAAGTCTAAATGAGTTGTTGGTGCTTGCGAATATGGAAAGCTATAATGCAGTTCTTATTGGAAAAGGTATGGAGCAAAAAGAAAGAATGATAGAACTTAGAAAGCTTGCCAGAACTCAGCTGATGTCAATTGAAAAGTTGAACAATACAGGAATTAAGAGCTTAGAAGATAAGTCAAAGAAATAGAGAGGTCTGTTATGAGATGGGCATTGAAAATTATCTTATTTCCAATAATATTGATCTTGTCGATACTAATTGCTTTTCTAAAATTTATTATAAAAGTTAGTGGAATGATTTTAGGTATAATATCTTTTCTAGTATTTATTGGAGCAGTAGCTTGCTTCATACAAAAAGATATGGCAACAGGAATGGTAGCATTACTTCTAGCATTCTTAATCAGTCCTTATGGGCTACCTAAAATTGCACTGTGGATTACAGCATACCTTGAAGTAGCGAAAGATACATTAAGGGAAATATAAGAGAGAGTTAAGACGATGGAATATAAATCTATCGTCTTTTTCTATGCCTAAATTTAAGCGAAAGGAGGCGATGATATGAGTATGTATTTATTTGATGAACAACCAATACTGGCAAATAAAGCATTAGCCAGAGAACTAGGTTTAAATGAAGCTCTTGTGCTTCAACAAATAAATTACTGGATTGAGATAAATAAGAAGTCTGGTAACAATTATCATGATGGCAAGTATTGGACATATAACTCAATAAGAGCATGGCAAGAAAAAAATTTCGATTATTTAAGTGTTGATACAGTAAAGAGAACTTTTTCTAAGCTTGAAAAAGCGGGATATCTTTTAGTTGGGAACTATAATAAAGATCCTAGAGACAAAACGAAGTGGTACACAATAAATGACAAGAAATTAGAAGAACTTTATCTCGAATTAAATCAAAGAAAACAAGAGAAAGAAAGAGAAATAATAGAACAAGTAAGTAAAAGAGATATGCCTAATGCATT
This sequence comes from Peptostreptococcus anaerobius 653-L, assembly GCF_000178095.1. Lineage (NCBI taxonomy): Bacteria > Bacillati > Bacillota > Clostridia > Peptostreptococcales > Peptostreptococcaceae > Peptostreptococcus > Peptostreptococcus anaerobius. The sequence goes on from NZ_ADJN01000040.1 coordinate 6,374, forward strand.
AGGGCAAAATGCACCAATGGAAGAGGGCAAAATCAACCAATGCAATGAGGCATTTAGCACCGATGCATTTGATGAAAATCTACCAGTGCATTATGGCAACTTGCATGAACCATTACCAGAGATTACTACAAATAATTCATCAAAGATTACTTCATATATTTCTACAGAGAATTCCTCCCACCAACCCATCTATGAAAAAGACACATTTTATTCAAGGGACGGAATGGAGGAAGGATGTAAAGAAATAAAATCATATAAATCTTGTTTAGAAGAATTAAGAGAAAGTACAGGATATAATGAACACATGAAGCTGGGTAATAAGATTACTGCTAAAACCTTTGATGAAATAATTAAAGTTTTAGCTGATGTTATGGTGTTAAATGGAGATGATATAGTCACAATAAATCAAACAAAATTACCAGCATATGTTGTTCAAGAGAGATTTAGAGAATTAGATTCTTCACATATGGAGTATCTTGTAAATGCTTTATCAGAGAATGAATCAAAAATAAGGAATGTAAGAGCATTTATTTTAACGGCAGCATATAATGCCCCAAGCAATATGGATGCCTATTATACAGCACTTGTTAGTTATGATATGAGGGAAGGAGGTTACTAATGATAAATGAAGAAATTTCTAATAGAGTAGTTAATATTGAAGTGAATGTCTTAAAGGCAACCTGCCAAGAAATCTTAAGCCAGGTAAAGAAGTTACAACAGAGGTCAAAACAACATGGTGGCTTAGATAAACTTATCAAGGCTGAGGGAAATGAAATCAAACTAAAAGATATGGTTAAGAAAGGTCAGCTTGAAGAAATCAATGTTAAAGATGGTGAATTAAAAGAACTAAAAAAAGAATTGAATAAACATGGTGTTAAATTCTCAGTGATGAAAGATAAGGAGACAGGAACACATTCAGTATTTTTTCAAGCAAAAGATACTAAGGTTTTAAACAAAGCATTTCAAAATGTTCTTTCTAAAATTGAGAAAAAAGAGAAAAATAAGGAGTCAATTCACAAAAATATTGAGAAGTTCAAGGAGATGGCAAAGAACACTGTTTCTAAAGATAAAGTCAAGAATAAACAAAAGGAGCAGAGCCTATGATAGATAAGATACTAAAAGACATCAAAGGCTTATTTAAGGTGCAAGATAAGGCAAAGTTGCTAAAGCAGAATATTCCCTATCTTGCATTTTTCTATGTTGGAAACATCTTCTCTCACCATGTAAGAGCCTATACAGGTGGAGATGTGATAGACAAAATCTTTCAAGGAATATTAGAACTTAATACTATGAGCTTTATTCCAAGCATTCATGTGGCTGATATTTTAATGGGCGTAGGAGTAGCAGTTTTAATTAAATTTATAGTCTATACCAAAGGGAAAAATGCTAAAAAGTTCAGACAGGGGAAAGAGTATGGATCAGCCCGATGGGGAACGAGAAAAGATATAGAGCCGTATGTGGATGAAAAGTTCCAAAACAATATCTTGCTTACTCAAACTGAGCGATTAACCATGAATGGCAGACCGGCAAATCCAAAGTATGCGAGAAATAAGAATGTGCTTGTTATAGGTGGTTCTGGTTCAGGAAAGACAAGATTTTATGTAAAGCCAAATCTAATGCAAATGCACTCATCATATTGTGTAACAGATCCTAAGGGAACGATAGTCATTGAGTGTGGCAAGATGCTTGAAGATAATGGCTATGAGATAAAAATCTTAAATACCATCAACTTCAAAAAGAGCATGAAGTATAATCCATTCGCCTACCTTAGAAGTGAAAAAGATATACTCAAATTAGTGCAGACAATCATTGCAAACACAAAGGGAGAGGGTGAAAAAGCAGGTGAGGATTTTTGGGTGAAAGCAGAAAAACTCTACTATACAGCTCTTATTGGATATATCTTCTATGAAGCTCCAAGAGAAGAAAAGAACTTTGCAACGCTCCTTGATATGATAGACGCTTCGGAAGTAAGGGAAGATGACGAAACATACATGAATCCGATAGACAGACTCTTTGAAGCATTGGAAAAGAAAGAGCCTACGCACTTTGCAGTCAAGCAATATAAGAAATATAAACTGGCAGCAGGAAAAACAGCAAAGTCTATTCTTATTTCATGTGGTGCAAGGCTTGCTCCTTTTGATATTCAAGAGCTTAGGGACTTGATGAAAGAAGATGAACTTGAGCTTGATACACTGGGAGATAGAAAGACAGCACTTTTTGTTATTATCTCTGATACAGATGATACCTTTAATTTTGTGGTGTCTATTATGTATTCGCAGTTATTTAACTTGCTTTGTGATAAGGCGGATGATGAATATGGAGGACGATTACCTGTTCATGTAAGGTGCTTGCTTGATGAGTTTGCAAACATTGGCTTAATTCCGAAGTTTGAGAAGTTAATAGCGACAATCCGTTCAAGAGAGATTTCAGCGAGTATTATCTTGCAGGCACAATCTCAGCTAAAGGCAATCTACAAGGATAATGCAGATACGATTGTAGGCAACTGCGATAGCACTTTATTTCTTGGTGGAAAGGAAAAGACAACACTTAAAGAACTGTCTGAAACACTGGGTAAAGAAACCATAGATCTGTATAACACATCGGAAACAAGATCTAATGCCAATAGTTATGGACTGAATTACCAAAAGACAGGAAAAGAATTGATGAGCCAAGACGAGATAACAGTTATGGATGGCAGTAAATGTATTTTTCAGCTTCGAGGGGTCAGACCGTTTTTATCAGATAAATTCGATATTACAAAGCATAAGAACTACAAGCTCTTGGAGGACTATGATAAGAAGAATGTGTTTGATATTGAAGAATACATTAGAAGAAAAGGCAAAGTTAAGATGAATAGAAATACAGTAATTACAAGATTGTAATATTTTCTGTTATAGCTTTATGTGGAATGGGTATATTTGGTATAATAATATATATACATTTTAAAATATTAGATAATATATCTTGATGAGGTGACAAACTATGCTAGAAAACTTAAAGTTATTAAAGCAGGATATGGAAAGGCTTGATTGGACAATATGTAGTTTTATTTTTAACTACAAGGGCATTGAGTATATCGTTTTAGTAAAAAGATTTGTTGAAAATGAACCAAGAGAAAATAAATATGCATTGGTAAAATTACATTTTATGAGATCAAATGATTTGACAAATGATTTGGTTTGTGAAGCAAATAGTCATAGTTTATTAGTAGATACAAGAACTATGAGAGAATACTTTGAAATAGAATATGCAGAAAATTTAGGTGACATATTAAGTCAGTTTACTGATTATTTTGGACGTTATATTCCTATTAGTGTTCCAAACCATATTTCTGAAATAGAAAAAATATCTATGGTAAATTCACTAAGTATAAGTGATGCAGAAGATCCAAGAAAGATATATTGTAGGAATGTAAAGAGAAATCCAGAGGGGCAAAAAAGAAGCATGTTTAATGCAGATAAAGCAAAGTTTTTAAGAAAATCATTGTTTGAGCATTTTAAGAATGATAAGAGTGTAAGCTTTTGTTTTTCAATATATCCAGAAAAGGAAAATGATGATGCAGAAATATTGAAGAAATTTGCAATAAATAATTGATTATAATCTAGTTGATATAGCGACATAATAACATGATTTATTATTTTATATTTTGTGAAAGGAGTATTTGTAATTGTATTATCAAGTTTTAGTTGAAATTAAAGAAAAGATTGGCAAGTCAAATCAAAATAAAGAAATTACAGTTTTAGATGTGGAATCAAGGGATGAGGTGTTAAATGATATAGTCATTCCATATCTTAACAATGAGGAATTTGTTTTTAATGGTTATATGTTAAATAAACGAGAAATAAATAGACTGAAGGTAATGACAACGGAGCAAACAGTTAGGTCGTTATCTCAATATGAAAATGATAATATGCCACAGGGACTTATAATGTATGTGTCACCGAATGACATACTTACATATGATAAATATGTAACTGACGTAACCAAAGAATTACTTGATGAAGGTAAGAAAACACAACATACAATATTGGATAGGCATAAAGATGAAATAATAGAAAAAGATAAAAATAAAAATAAAGTGTTTATTGTTCATGGAAGAGATAATGAAACTAAGCAAGAAGTTGCACGTTTCATAGAAAAGATTGGATTTGAACCAATCATATTACACGAACAGTCAAGTTCGGGTATGACTATCATTGAAAAAATAGAAAAATACACAAATGTTGGTTTTGGAATTGTACTATATACTCCGTGTGATAAAGGTTACGAAAAAGATAGTCCTAAGGAGATAAAGAGTAGAGCAAGACAGAACGTGGTTTTTGAACATGGATTTTTAATTTCTAAATTGGGAAGAAATAATGTATGTGCTTTAGTAAAAGATGACATTGAAAAACCGAATGATATATCAGGGGTTGTTTATATAACTTTTGATAGTAATGGCGGGTGGAAAATACCACTTGCAAAAGAAATGAAAAGTTCTGGATATGAAGTGGATTTCAATCTGTTTATGTAATTATAGTAATGTTTTAAGCAGTAAGTCTAAAAGATAGATTTGCTGCTTTTTTATTACTCAAAATCAGGAGGAAAGATGGTAAGGATAAGAAGTCCCACTAAGGAAAACTAAATAGCAAGAGTATCAGCGATTGGAAAAGAAAAACTCCGGTCGCTTTTTTTATTGAAAAGAAAAGGAGAAATTTTTAATGAAGCAAGGAATGATTAACATCAACGCCAATTTATTGGCAGAACCAACTTTTTCGAGTTTTGACAAAGATGGAGAAGCTGTTGAGGTTGCAAACTTCACGCTTGTAAAAAAGTATGGAAAAGGTAAAGAATATATCAATTGTGCAGCCTATGGAGAAAAGGCAGAAACAGCAAAAGCCTTTGAAAAGGGCGATTTGATCCATATCTTTGGATACTTTAAGAAGCGTGAAAAAGATGGAAAGACTTACAAAAATTTTGTTGTGAAGTCATATAACAAGATTGAAAAGAAAGAAGAAAACGAGGAGGAATAAATCATGGAATTTTTTACACAGGCGGTAAATGTATTAAAGATTTTAGTTATGGCAGTAGGTGCAGGACTTGGAGCATGGGGAGTTATTAACCTGATGGAAGGTTATGGAAATGATAATCCGGGTGCAAAATCTCAGGGTATTAAGCAGTTAATGGCTGGAGGAGGCATCGTTCTAATCGGCTTAAAACTAATTCCATTACTTTCAAATGTATTGAAGTAAGGAGAGTAGCCTATGTTTGGTATTTTCGATAAGATAGAGGAATTTTTTAAAGAGTTTCTTCTCGGAGGTATCCAAGCAAATCTTGAGTCAATGTTTATCGACATTAATGATAAAGTCGGAGCAGTTGCAACTGATATAGGAAAGACACCAATGGGATGGAACTCGGAGGTATTTAACTTTATTAAGAGTATCAATGATAGTGTCATTATTCCAATTGCAGGGTTAATCATTACGGCAGTTTTATGTATTGAGCTTATCAATATGGTTATGCAAAAGAACAATATGCACGATACAGATACCTTTGAGTTTTTTAAATACATGATAAAGATGTGGATAGCGGTGTGGTTAGTATCTCATGCCTTTACATTTTCAATGGCAGTCTTTGATGTTGCACAACATCTTGTAAATCAGGCGGCAGGAGTAATCAATACTTCTGCCACCGTTTCAGGTGATCAAATTGTTAAGATGGTTGAGGGATTAAAAGACAAAGGACTTGGGGAGTTGGTCATGATACTCTTTGAAACCTCGCTTGTTAAAGTTGCAATACAGGTTATGTCGGTAGTCATTATGCTAGTTGTCTATGGCAGAATGTTTGAGATATATGTTTACTGTTCGGTTTCAGCAATTCCGTTTGCCACTATGGGAAATAAGGAGTGGGGACAAATTGGAACAAACTATATCAAAGGTCTATTTGCTATTGGACTTCAAGGCTTATTCTTGATTATATGCTTGGGTATTTACGCAGTTTTAGTAAAGACGATAAAGATAACGGACATTCATGCAAGTACCTTTATGATATTAGGCTATGCATTACTTCTTGGTCTAATGATGCTAAAGAGTGGAACGCTTGCAAAGAGTGTATTAAACGCACATTAAGGAGGATTTTTAATGATAGAAGTAAAGAAAAAGTTGTTTCCTGTTTCAATTATTGCAGTAGGAATTGGAGCATTTGCTATCTCGATTTTTAACAGGAACAAATTAAAGAATTTAGAAGATGAAGTAAAAAGTACAAGAGATGATGTGAAATCTATTCTTTGTTATCAAGAGCAGAAAAATGCACTAATTGAATCGGAATTAGAAGATATGAGAAATGAAGTTGCTTCATGCTATGAGCATTTTGAAGTATTTTCAAAGGAAAAAGAAGATGGGAGGTAAGCTATGGGCTATGTACCAATTCCCAAGGATTTAAAAAAGGTAAAAACAAAGGTAGCCTTTAATCTTACAAGAAGACAATTAATTGGATTTACACTTGCTGGACTGGTTGGTATACCAGTCTATTTATTTATGAGAAAGTTTATGCCAAATGATATAGCGATACTTTTTTTAATTGTATCAACGCTTCCAATCTTCTTTGTAACACTATTTGAAAAAGATGGACTTACCTTTGAGAAATATTTTAAGCACATATATCTACACAAGTTTTATCAACCACAGAAACGAGTGAGAAAGGAGGTTTACCTTGAACAAGAAAAGAAAAATACAGCAAATTCAGTTAGAACAAAATCAAAAGGTATTAAAGGAAAACAAAAGAAACCTGAAAAAAGAAAAGCTGACTAAGCAGAAGAAAAAAGCTTCTTTGATTTACTTAATATTTAAGAAAGAGCCTAAGAGATATACTGTTGAAGACACAATACCTTATATGAGAATGCTGAAAAGTGGGATATGTCAGCTTGATGAAAAGCACTTTAATAAGTGTATTGCATTTCAGGATATAAACTATCAGCTTGCATTAGAAGAAGATAAGGATTTGATTTTCAATCAATTTGCGAATGTCTTAAATTCTTTTGATCCAAGTGTAGATATTGAGTTTTCATATATCAATCAGCTTGGAAGAAATAATGAATTAAAAGCAGCTATTCAGATACCGGATAAAAATGATGGTTATGATGATATTCGATTAGAGTTTCGTGAGATGTTAAAAAGTCAGCTTGCAAAGGGAAACAATGGGCTAAAGAAATCGAAGTATATTACTTTTGGAGTGGAAGCGGATAGTTTGGAGCAAGCGACTGCAAAACTTGAAAGGCTAGAGATTGATATATTATCAAATCTAAAGAGTATGGGAGTTCGTGCTGAGGGCTTAACTGGAACAGAAAGACTAAAAGTCTTACATGATATTTTAAATCCAGATAAGCTCTTTTCTTTTTCATATAAAGACTTAAAACCAAGAGAAAGTACAAAGACGGTGATTACACCAGATTCTTTTAATTTTGTACCGAGTAAGTATTTTAAGTTTGGAAAATATATTGGAGCAGTAAGTCATCTTCAAATACTTGCAAGTGAGCTATCGGATAGAATGCTTGCAGAATTTTTAGATATAGATGATAACATCAATATTTCTTTTCATATCAAGGCAGTTGAGCAGACAGAAGCTATTAAGATGGTGAAAAGAAAAAATACAGATATTGATAAGATGAAAATTGAGGAGAATAAAAAGGCAGTTAGAAGTGGCTATGATATGGACATCTTGCCAAGTGATTTAATTACCTATGGTGATAATATCAAGATGCTTTTAAAAGATCTCCAGACAAGAGATGAGCGTATGTTTATCGTAACGATTGTCTTTATGAATTTTGCAAGGACAGTACAAAAACTCGATACGACTATTTCTCAGATTTCATCTATTGCAAGTAAGCATAACTGTAAGATTAAACGCTTAGATCATAGTCAAGAACAAGGCTTTGTAAGTGTATTACCACTTGGAGTAAATAAGATTGAAATAGATAGAGGGTTAACCTCATCATCAACAGCAGTCTTCTTACCATTTACAACAGAGGAACTTTTTATAAACTCATCAAACAGCTTGTACTACGGATTAAATGCCTTAAGCCATAATCTTATTATGGCGGATAGAAAAATGCTTAAAAATCCAAATGGATTGATTCTAGGTACGCCTGGTTCTGGTAAGTCCTTTTCTGCCAAGCGTGAAATGGCAAATGCTATTCTTACAACCGATGATGATGTCATTATCTGTGATCCAGAAGGAGAGTATGGAAACCTTGTAAAACAGTTTAAGGGAGAAGTTATTAAGGTTAGTGCAAAGAGCAAAGACTATCTAAATCCACTAGATATAAATATGAACTATGGAGATGGAGACGCACCACTTAAGGATAAGGCAAATTTTATTATGTCTATGCTTGAACTTGTTGTAGGCGGTAGTGGTCTTACGGCAGAAGAAAAATCTGTTATAGATAGGTGCTTACCAAGAATTTATGAGAAGTATTTTGAAAATCCAATACCAGAAAATATGCCTATACTTCAAGACCTTTACAATATGTTAAAAGGGCAAGAAGAAAAGGTAGGAAAGAAACTTGCAACAGAAATGGAAATCTATGTTTCAGGAAGTCTTAATGTCTTTAATCATCAGTCAAATGTGGACTTAAATAAGCAGCTTATTTGTTTTGACATTAAAGAACTTGGAACACAGCTTAAGAAGATAGGTATGCTTGTTATTCAAGACCAGGTTTGGAATAAGGTTTCTCAAAACAGAAATACCGGCAAAAGCACAAGGTATTACATTGACGAGTTTCACTTGCTTTTAAAGGATGAACAGACTTCACAGTATTCGGTGGAAATCTGGAAGAGATTTAGAAAATGGGGAGGTATTCCAACAGGAATTACACAGAATGTTAAAGACCTACTTGCAAGTAAAGAAATTGAAAATATTTTCGACAATACGGATTTTATTCTAATGCTTAATCAAGCAACAGGTGATAGAGACTGGCTTGTTGTAAAGCTTAAAATTTCAAAGGATCAGGAAAAATTCGTCACCAATTCAAGAGCTGGTGAAGGTCT
>NZ_ADJN01000039.1:0-1403 GCF_000178095.1 Peptostreptococcus anaerobius 653-L
CACAGTGTCTATTTCCCAATGACCAAATTCTTTTCTGTGCTCTATATGTTTTGGTCTTTGAGATATTGATTTTCCAAGCTTTCTCTTGTTTATGCGAATTCTTGTAGACTTTTGTAATCTTTTAAGCCTCTGAGGCAGGTCAGTATTTTTTATATTCAAAATACCTAGTTCAACATAATTGTATAGTGTCTTTGTGCATACCATATTTTTGAATATTTTCTCTGACTTTGCTCTACCATAACACTCATCTAAAGACCAGTACCGTTCCTTAAATGATTTCTCTACAAACTTGATAAAATCTACACATTCTAATACCTTGAACTTCTTTTTTGAATTTTTTCTGTTTTTTTCATACTGTGTTTGTCATGCATCGGGGTAGTATAATGTGACCTTGTGTCCATTTTTTATCTGTTCTACCCTGCCACGTTTAAGCTCATTGTAAATAGTGGTTCTTGACCTTTTTAGGTGCCTAGCAATAGAATATATTGAGCAACCTAATTTGATCATGACATAAATTTCTCCTCTTTCATACTCACTTAGGTGTTTAAAGTTTCTCTTTTTTGTGTTAAAATTAAGTTGATTCATTGTGGACCTCCTGTATGTATTTGTGTTGTGACTTATATTTTAACACAGGATTCGCAATGAATCATTTTTTATTTAGTTGTACAAATTGATTATACAATCAACCAACCAAATTTTTTTATAATTTTCTAGCTAAAAATACTATATGCTCTTTCTCGTCTAGATGGTATTCGCATTTAAATCCTATCTTAGTCAATGTTTCGGTGAGATATTTGGGGGAATACACTTCAAATTCTAACATATCCGCCCATTTTTTTATATTCTTATGTTCTCTATATGCTCCTTCGTTGCATATTAGAAACTGACCGTTCTTAACTAGAACACGATGGATTTCCCTAAAAGGTACTTCTATATTCTTCCAAAAATAAATGGTTTCAAAGGCAGTTACTATATTTATGGATTCATCTTCAAAAGGTAGTTTAGCAACGTCTGCTTCAATAATTTTACACTTGCCATCTCTTATAGCTTCGCTATTTACTGAACTTGCGATATCTACACTTGTTTTAGAATAGTCCATTCCATATACTTTTTTAGCCTTTGTTAAGAAGTATTGAACATTACGTCCACCGCCACATCCTAGATCTAAAACTACATCCGAGCTTTTAATATCTAAAAAGGATCTGCCCCATTTCGCCAATTTTTCGTGACCAATGTTCATTCCTTTCACCATAAAGCGACCGCCGAAATTGTTTTTCGGATTTTTTACATTTTCAAAAAATTTTTTTAACATTTCCATCTCCTATCGATAGCTATTATCATTTTTATTCTAGCATAAATTTTATATTTATTCAATATTATATCCTATCCGGACAGTGTCAAGT
>NZ_ADJN01000038.1:0-50529 GCF_000178095.1 Peptostreptococcus anaerobius 653-L
TACCATTGTCCCATTTGTAGATAACTTCCCTAAAGACACAATCCTATATCAAAAGATGACTACAAAACCTGAAGAAGTGAGGTAGCGTCTTATGAGTAAAAAAAGAAAGCGAGATTTGAATGAAAAGTTAAGGGCAAGAGAAGAAAAAATAATCACAAAGGCTGAAACAGATGATGTTTTGGATTACAAAAGAAAAACTAGAGATGATTATAGAGACAAGGTTGTTAAAGAAGAAAATAGGTTTCAAGATAAGATTCACGAGAAGATAAGTAAAAGGGCTGATATTACTAGTGAAATAAAAACAAGTAACAAGAGCAAAAATGCTATAAAAAGAAATCTTCAAAGTAACAGTTTTGAAACTGATAGTGGAATGAAGCCTATTGTAGAGTCTCCAGAGAAAAACCAAAGTATAGAAGTTAATTCAGATGCTTATAGAGTTTTTGAAAATACTGCTTCTAAAGAAACTCATAGGAATATAGAAGTAGGTAATACTAATAATGGTTTGAATATTCAGAGCGTAAATGTTAATAAGCGAAAACATTCTAAAAAACTTGTGAGTGATTTTGCTGAAACGGAAGTAGCTAAGTCAGATTATCAAACAGAGGTTAAAGAAAATCGTATCTATGATCCTTTGGCAAAAGACCAAGATGGTGATGTTGTCATTGATAGATACGATAATGATTTTAGAGATAGCGATGTATCCTATGAGCCTTTAGGTAATAAAAAATCCAAACTTTATGAAAAGCAGAAAAGGTCACTTAAAAGAAAGAACTATTCTGATAAGCTCTTTACAAGAAAAGGGACAGATAAGAAAAAGGAAGATAATACTAAAGCTTCTAAAACTGGTAAAGAAGCCATCAAAGATAGGGAAAAGAAAAATCAGCTTTATAAAAGGTATAACAAAGAAACCATAGTCGGTGGAAGTGTGATTGGAGCCGCAAAACTTGGTGAAGTTACAGGTACTTATCTATCATCTGGTAGTGATGAAAATGCATCGGTTGAAGCTGCCGAAAAAGGTTTAGGAAGTTCATCTAAACTTATTCATTGCGTAAAGAATTATTCGGACAAGAGAAAAAGTAAGAAGCTATATGATTTAGAAAAGAGCGATAGGAAAATTCAAAGTAGAAAGTCCAAGCTTGAGTTTAGAAAAAGCATGGACGAGGTTAAGAAGACTGACCAATATAAAAAAGCAAATGCTTATAAGAAGTTTCAAAAGAAGAAACAGATGAAGTCAGCTATCTATAAGCAAAATAAGACAAGAATTAGAGATAGAGTTAAAAAGACACTGATGGATACATTCAAGGTATCTAAAGACTTTATCATAAGAAAAACGAAAGTAGCAGCAATAGTAGTAGCTGCCATAATTATTTTTGGAACTTTTGTATTTAACTTTGCAAGCATGACAATGGGTGGATTTGCTAATTCTACAAGTAGCATTTTAACAACATCGTATTTATCAAGACCAAATGTTTTAACTGAGATTAACCAAAGTTTTTCAAACAAGGAGAATGACTTATATAGCGAGCTTGAAAATATAGAAAAGAATAATCCCGGATATGATGAGTACATCATAAATAAAAATGGAGATATTGGTCATAATGTTCATGAGCTTTTATCCTATATCACCTCAAGATGTGGTGAAGTAAAGAGTTTGTCTGAAGTTAGTAATATCCTAGATGACTTGTTTAAGACTATGTACCATGTCGATTATAAAGAGGAAATAGAGATAAGATATAAGACTGTAACTGAAACTTACACCGATGAAGAAGGGAATGAACATACCGAGAGCCACGAAGAACCTTATGAATATAGAAAGCTCATTGTTACCCTAAATAAAAGGGAAATGGATAGTGTCATTAGAGAAGTCTTTAGAGATTATCCAGATAATTTAAAACACTATGAAGCACTATTCCTTGCACAGGGAAATATGGGTGAAATGTTTGGAAACACCAATCTCATTACTGAAAATGGTGGCATTGGTGGAGGAAAAGAATATGAAGCATCGTCTGATGTTCAAAAGAAAATTGTAAATGCAGCATATATTACTCCATCACCTGGAGCAGGTTGGTGTGCAATGTGGGTTTCACAAGTTTATCAAAATGCAGGTCTTGGATATATCGGAGGAAATGCTAATGATATGTATCGAAATCATACATTTACTTCTGATAGATCAAAGTTAAAAGTAGGAATGCTTGTAGCTGTTGAAAGTAGTAGCAGTGGTGGTCAATCCGGACTTACTTATGGTCATGTTGGCATTTATATTGGTGATGGTAAGGTAATGGATAACATCGGTGTTGTTAGAGTTACAACTTTGGATGATTGGATAGCAACATTTTGTAAACATCATCCAGTAGGCTTTGGCTTTCCACCAAATGTAAACAGATAAGGAGGGCAGAATGTGAGAAAAGAATTAAAACTAACGAAAAATAAAATAAAGAAACTTCTTGATAAAAAGGCTCTGATTGATAAAGAATTAGAGCCTTTATTTATTCGAGAAGAAGAACTTGAAAACGAAGAAATCATCGTGATTTGTAGAGAAAACAACATCACGCTTGAGGATTTAATGAGAAAAGTAAAAGAAGAGAAAAAACAAAAACAAGAAAAGGAGTTTAATGATGAAAAAATTGTTGAGTAACAAAAAGATTTTAGCAAGTATACTTGCTTTACTGGTGTTAGTAGGCTTTGTGGCAACAGTGTACCTAAACAAATCAAATATTGTATATGCTATGGGAGGCGATAATAATCATGGGCAGTATAAAACAAAATTTATTGTGAATATGATTGACAATACAAGCGATCAGAATATAAGTAAGGCATATTATGAGGATAAGCTGAAATTTAAGATAAATATTTTAAAGGAATTTAAACTTGAGGGTAATTTAACATCATTTGATAGATATGATGAAATGTTTACAGAAGCTGATTTTGATACCGAAAGAACGGGACATACAAGATTTACAAGCAAAAAAGAATTTAATTATTATAAAGCTACTGGTGTAAATATTGGCAGCGGCATATTCTTAGATTTTACAGAAAACAATCAAGACTACTATGTTGGTTCTATTGAGGAGCATATTAGAACATATAGCGATAATAAGATTTACCATATCTTAGATACACCTGTATATAAGCTGAATCGAGATATTGTAAAAACTAAGATTGATTATGATGGAGAAATAAAAGAAGAGTCCAAAAAAGAAATTATAAATAAAGTTAAGGAAGCCAATCCTAATATCAACAATCTTAAAGAAATAAAGATTGAGAAGGATAAGCTCATCATTGAAACTTGGAATAGATACCATACAGGTCTTCCATATATAACTTTTAATGTAGATGACTTAATTACAAGAGTGGCAAGTGTTGATACGCAAACTGATAAAACTGAAAAAAAGGATAGTTCAGTACAAACAGATGATAAAAGTAAAAAAGATTCAGCAACACAAACTAAAGCAGAAGTTAAGGTAAAATATTTTTTCGAAGATGGAAAGGTATATAAAGAATTTACTAAAACTTTTGATGTAGGCTATGTTCTTGATGCTTCAGAACTTGATATGTTACCTGATAATATGAAATTTCTTGATGATTTTGCCACATATAAGGTAAAGGGAAAAGATGATGAAATTATAAGAAAGGTATCTTATCTAAAGAAAGATGAAAATACTCAAACCGAGAAAGATATAAAGGATAGTGCTACTCAAACTGAGGAAAAGAAGAAAAAAGATGTTTCTGTACAAACTGTTTTAACAGGAAAAGACATTGAAAAGTTAGAAAAAGACCTAAAAGCCTATGAAAAAGAAATGGATAAACTAAACAAGGAGCTAAAAGATAAAGCAGACATTTCTAATGATAAGAAAGAAGAAATCAATAAGCTTAATGATAAAATTAAATCCTTAGAAGAAAAGCTTGAAAATAGAAAAAATGAAAAGATAAAAGGTATATCAGATAAGGATATTTCAAAGCTTGAAGATAGAATTAAAGGCTTAGAAAGTAAAATTGATACTCTAAAAAATACATCATCAAGCACAGGAAACGCTCCATCAAAGACAGTTACATCTAATTCAATTCCTTTTACAAGCGGAAAAGGAACACAAACAGGTAGCGAAAAACAAATTGCTTCAAATTCTGCGACAAAAAAGGGAAACACTACATCTGAAAACACTGGTAAAAAAGAAGAAAAGCAAGAAATTCGCTATCCGAATAAGCTAACACCTAAACAGCCACAAAACAGTCAAGGAAACAGTGGAACAACTGGAAGTAGCACAGGAACAAGTACAACGACAAATACCAATAAAGGCGTTGCATCAAGTCCCTCTAAGGCAAGGGCATCCGTTACAGAGAATGTAGATAATGCAAACAATAAGTATCCTATTCATCATAATGATGGAGAAGATAATAAGTCTACGGATATGTATTCAGCAGACGCAAGACAGTTTGTAACTTTTACAACTAAAAATGGAAAGACTTTTCATCTAATCATTAACCATGATGAAGATAGCGAGAATGTAATGCTCCTAACAGAAGTTTCGGAAGATGATTTATTAAATATGGTTGAAAAGAAAGAAGCTCCAAAACAGGAAATCACAAAGGAAGAACCACAAAAAGAAGAATCTAAACCTGTGAAAAAAGAAGAAAGCAGTAATACAGGAACCTACTTAATTTTAATTCTTGTAGTTGTAGGAGCATTAGGTGCAGGTTATTACTTTAAGGTTGTTAAAAAGAAAGAGAATGAAGAACTTGAAGCATTAGAAGAAGATGACGATAGTTTCTTTTCAGAAGCCGAGGAAAGTGAAAATGAAGTAGATGAAGTTGAAACAGAAGATAAAGAAGATGATGAGTTAGAGTAAATTTGCACCTAAAACTATACAATTTTGGGTGCAAGATATAGGGCGAGAGAGTAAAATCTTTCGCCCTATTTTTTACAGGGAGGATAAAAATATATGAAACTTGTAATTGCAGAAAAACCAAGTGTTGCCCTATCCATATCAAAAGTAATAGGAGCAACAAATAAAAAAGATGGATACTATGAGGGAAATGGCTATAAGGTAAGTTGGTGCATTGGACACCTAATTCAGATGGCAAATCCCGATAGCTACGATGAAAAGTATGCTAAGTGGAATATGGAAGATTTACCGATTATTCCGAGTGAATATAAGTATGAGGTTTCAAAATCCACTAAGAAACAATTTAGTATCTTGAAGAAACTATTGAATGATAAAGAAGTAGAGAATGTAGTAAATGCTTGTGATGCAGGTCGTGAGGGGGAAAGTATTTTTAGACTTGTTTACAATCAAGCAAATTGTAAAAAGAAGATGGAACGCCTTTGGATTTCATCGATGGAGGATAGTGCCATAAAAGATGGTTTTGATAATCTAAAAGAGGGAAAGTTCTACGATAATCTCTTTGAGTCTGCACAGGCAAGAGCGATTGCAGATTGGCTTGTTGGAATGAATATCAGTAGATTTTATTCGTGCCTATATAAGCAAAATTACAGTGTAGGAAGAGTGCAGACACCTACCCTCTCAATGATTGTAAATAGAGATGAGGAAATAACCAATTTCAAAAAAGAAAAATATTTTACAGTAGAGTTAAGTCTTAATGACTTTACACTTTCAACAGATAGAATTGATGATGAAATAACAGCAGAGCAGCTCTTAAACTTAGTAGGCGATAAGATAGAAATTACCGATGTTATTCAAAAAGAAAAGATAACAAAGCCTGATTTGCCATTTGACCTTACAACGCTCCAAAGAGAGTGCAACAAATATTTTGGATATAGTGCTAAGCAAACACTTGATTATGCACAGAGCCTATATGAAAAGAAGTTTATCACTTATCCAAGAACGGATAGCAGATGCCTGACTGAAGATATGATTACAAGCGTCATTAATAATATCTTAGGCAAGAATGACTTTGATACTGAAAGAATTAAGATAGTGTTTAACTCCAAAAAAGTTACGGATCACCATGCGATTATACCAACAATCAGCTCATTAAAAGAAGATATTTCAACTCTTCCAGCAAGTGAAGCAAAAGTATATAGACTTATAACAAATAAACTTCATGCAAGTGTTGGATACCCATTAGTAGAAAATACTACAAAAATTGTTGCTGAGTTTGATGGATTTGAATTTACAAGTAGTGGCAAAGTGATAATTGATGAGGGATTCACTAAGTATCTAAAAGAATATAAAACGAAGAAAACGGAAGATATACTACTCCAGGATATAAAGGTTGGAGATGTATTTGAAATAAAAAATAAAGAAATAAAAGAGAAATATACAACACCACCTAAACATTTTACGGAAGATACACTTTTAAAGGCTATGGAAGTAGCGGGTAATGACGCCTTAGAAAAAGGCATTGAGGTAGAAAGAAAAGGACTTGGTACACCAGCAACTCGTGCAGGTATTATTGAAAACTTGATTTTCAAAGGTTTTATCGAAAGAGATAAGAAAAATTTAATCGCTACGCATAAAGGAATTAGTCTTGTAACGATTGTAGCTGACACCTTTAAATCAGCTAAAACAACAGCTGATTGGGAAATGCAGCTTTCTGATATTGCAAGTGGTAAAGAAGATAAGGAAAAGTTTTTAAACAGCATTGAAGAAGAAATTAAAAATACGATAAACACACACAAAAAATAGAAATTGAATATAAACCAAAGGGAATGAGAGAAATCTTGTTCCTTTTTTTGTTGGAGGTGGTTGAGATTGAAACGATAAAAATTATAGAACTATTTGGTGGTATCGGAGCAATTAGAAAGGCTTTCATCAGACAAAAGATACCTCACCAAGTAATTGATTATGTAGAGATAGATAAAAACTGTGTTAAAAGCTACAATGCTTTATACAATACTAATTTTAAGCCGAAAAGTATTTTGTATTTTCATCCACCAGATGAAAAAATAGATTTACTAATGCATGGAAGTCCTTGTCAAGATTTTAGTCGAAGTGGCTTAAAGAAAGGTGGCACAAAAGGTAGCGGTACAAGAAGTAGTCTTCTTTTTGAAACTATACGAATTATAGAAGAAATGAAAATACGACCCAAGATAGTGCTTTGGGAAAATGTAAAGGGAGTTCTCGATAAGAATATGAGAGCTTCCTTTTTTCATTACCTAAAAGAAATGGAGAGACTTGGATATGAGAACAAATATGAAATTCTAAATGCTATAGAGTTTGGAATACCACAGAAAAGAGAGCGTATCTTTGTTGTAAGCATCTTGGGGAATAATTCTTTTGATTTTGCCAAGCTCGAAAAAACACAAACAAGGGATATATCTGAATTTCTTGAGAAAGACGCTTCAAATCTTTATGAAGTAAGGCAAGAGTCAATGCTTCGATATATAAGAGGAGAGCCTAAGAATAATAATTTTAGAGGAAGACTTAAAGTGATAGATAAGTTTGCCTACACAATTTCCACCAAGCAAGTGCGTATTCCTAATTCAGGAATTATTGATTTAAGTAATGGCAAATATAGATATTTAACTGAGCGAGAATGCTTTAGACTTATGGGTTTTGATGATGAAGACTTTAATAAACTCAAAGCTATATATCCAGGAAGAAAAGGTAAATTATCGTCAATACTTTATAAACAAGCTGGAAATAGCATTGTCGTAAATGTGTTAGAAGCAATATTAAAAGAAATTTTGAAGAACTAGGAGGTAAAGATGAGAACAAATGATTTTTACAATATTATCGAGCTTGTAAAAAGAGATGTTTTAGATAGTGAAAATGAGTATCTGAAACTCTTAAAAGTCATTGGAAATAACCAAAGATACGACTTTTTAAGTCAACTTAGTATCTATGATAAAAATCCCAATGCAACTGCTTGTGCAAGCTTTGATATGTGGAGGGAAAGATTTAATCGCACCGTTATGCGAGGACAAAAGGGTATTCCAATCCTAAGTGAAACCTATCCATTTCAAAAGGTTGGATATATCTTTGATATTAGTCAGACAGTATCTATGGATAGAGGCGTAAATGAGGTAAAACTATGGGCGTTTGATAGAGAAAAACATGAAGAAGCACTAAAAGATATGCTTACTCTTCGTGGCTTTGAAGCAAGTGATAAGTTATCTGAAAATATCTACTCACTTAGCAGAGTTTATGCAGATGACAGCATCTATGAGCTTTGTAATAACTTGAGAATTTCTGATGAAGATAGAAACTCATTTGTAAACTTTATGAGAAATTCTATTAGCTTTGCAATTTCAAATAGATTTAACCTGGATTATCCTATTCCAATGGATAACTTACAAGAAAATTTTAAGTACTTAGATAGAATTTCTTTAATGAGTGTTGGTAACTGTATTTCCAATGCTTGTAGTAATATTATTGAAGCTACAATGGTAAGAACAAGAAATTTATCTGTCAATCAAGACCTGACAAAGAGTATAGGTGCCGATTATAATAAGATTAACGAAAATAATAATGAATTAGGAGGTATAAAAAATGCTATTCGATCAAATGACCAAAGAGATGATGATACAAGAAACCGAGTTCTTGGAAATGGAAAATACGGACGAGATAATTTCAAAAATCAAGGAGAAGACCTTGAACAATCTGGAAAACGAGAAGAGCTTCATGGAAAAATTTCCAAATCCGACTTACGCAGTGATGAGACTGGACTTTCTTACAGAAACGAGCGAGGAGAAACACTATCAAATGCTAATAGACCTTTACAAAGAGAAGAAATTACTAATGCATCTAATGGAAGTACAGAAAAGAGCAATCCACTTTATGAGAGAGGAAAAACCGAAGATGATGGAAGCTTGGAAGATAACGGACGAGAATCATCCAGAGTACAAGGCGATGATTTCAGCCCTAAAAGAGATGGTGATAAAGGAAATAGTAGAAGCATAGAAAACAGCATAGAAGATATGAATGAGGAAGCAGAAAATGCTTCCTTTTTCTATTCTAAGGAAGATCCATATAATCTAATGACTGATGAAATGCTTGAGCGTGTTCCTGAACTTTATGAACAGGAAAAAATAAACCTTGCCGAAAAAGAAGTTCATGCAGCATATATTATTCCATTTAGAAGTAACTGGACTTGGTATATGACAGAGTATGATAGAGAAAGTGGCGATGCCTTTGGGCTTGTTTTAGGAATAGAGCCTGAATGGGGATATTTTAATATCAATGAGCTTAAAGAGCTAAATGCTCAAAGACTAATTTTAGAGGATTTTCCAAAAACTTTTAGAGAACTTAAATACACAGAACTTAAAAAACAGATGGATGAACAAGAGCTTCAGATGGTTTTTAATGGTGAACTTAGCTTTGAAGATGATGTAATTCATAAAGAAATTAACAACGAAGTTATAGAGGAATTTGAAGAAGAATTAAGCCCTAATTTTGCCGAAGAAGTCGGATCTATAATGGAAGAGTACGAGGTATCAAGAGATATTGCAATCAGTAGACTTACCACAAGCAAATTAGAAGAAGCACTTCAAGGCACAAATATTAAGCTAAGCGATTTTAATTCTGAACAGTTAGAAGAGATTATGAGTGCCATTAAAGAATATGACTTTTATGGAAATGAGATTACAGAAATTGCAGATCCAAAGCTTCCTGTTTGGAAGATGGAACAGTTAAAATGGCTGATTGATGACTGGAACAAAGATACAAACGGTGTTACATCAGAAAAGATAAAGTATCTAAAAGACCTAGATATTAAACTTGCAAAATTCAATGTACTAAAAGGTTATCTAATAAATGACGATGTAAGCATAAGTCAAATTGAAGAATTTAAGGACAATATCGACTTTGTTACGATGAGCGAGTTTGTTGATAGCCTTAAAGAATATTCATATAACAATCAAAATGAAAAAGTGGCAATTAAGGTGGGTAACGAATTTATCCTTGCAAGTAAACAAGATAGCTTAGAGATTAGCCTTGAGGATACTGGAAGAAAAGTAGTAGTTGATGGAGTAGAATATTCACTTAATCGAGGAGTAGATTTTGAAGAAAGCACAAAGGTTGATACTTTGATTGATAGTGGAAAATATGAAGCATATAAGATTGCTGATTATGTTGTGGAAGCTACTCAAGTTGAAGCAAAACAAGAGACACTTTTTGATTACCTTAATCCAGAAGAAGATAAAGAAAAATCATTAGACTTATCTGTTGGGAAAATGGTCTACATGGATCATGAGGCATATAAGATTGATGATGAAGTGAGCTTTAATGAGATTCTAAAAAAGAATGATTTAAGACTTGCTCCTCTAAGAAATGGTAATCATATGATGCCTATAGTAAGTTTTGCAGATGATAAAGAGTTATTAGAAAAGATTAGCTTTGATAGACCTAAGCTACTTGTTGGAGACGAAGTTCACTATAAAGATAAAGACTACACTATAACTCGCTTTGACGAGATGGGTGGTGGTCTTAAGACTGTTACAATAAAAGATAATGTTGAGTATCTTGGAGGAATGATTACGGGTTCAGAAGTTATTCCGTATAGATTAGAAAGTGATTTAGAAAGACTTTTCGGACTTGAGGAAAAGAAACAAGAGAAAGTATCAAACTTTAGAATTAAAGAAGATATTCTCCCTGATAAACTTGCTCCAAGTGAAAGGTTAAATAATAATCTTGAAGCCATTGCAATGCTCAACAGGATAGAAAAAGGTGAAAGGGATTTAGATGTTACAGCACAGGAAACTTTGGCTAAATATGTTGGGTGGGGTGGACTTGCTGATGTCTTTGATGAAAGTAAAGACGGTCAATGGAAAGAAGCAAGAGCTTTCTTAAAAGAAAATTTATCCTCATCAGAATATGAGGCTGCTAAGGAATCTACCTTAACAGCTTTTTATACGCCTAAAATTGTAATTGATGGAGTATATAGTACGCTTTCAGAAATGGGATTTAAGAATGGAAATATTTTAGAACCATCGATGGGCGTAGGTAATTTTATCGGTAATCTTCCAGATGAAATGAGCAAGTCAAAGTTTTATGGAGTTGAGCTTGATTCTGTTAGTGGTAGAATTGCAAAACTTCTTTATCCTGAAAGTGATGTGCAAGTGAAAGGCTTTGAAGAGACAAGTTTTTCAAATAACTTCTTTGATGTGGCAATTGGTAATGTTCCGTTTGGCGAATTTAAGGTTAATGATAGGGAATACAATCGTAATAACTTTCTAATTCATGACTATTTCTTTGCTAAATCTATTGATAAGGTGAGAAATGGTGGTGTTATAGCCTTCATCACATCATCTGGAACAATGGACAAGAAAGACGAAAGTATCCGTAAATATATAAATGCAAGAGCAGAGTTTTTAGGTGCAATAAGACTTCCTAACGATACCTTTAAGGGTGTTGCCGGAGCTGAGGTGACAAGCGATATTATTTTCCTGAAGAAAAGAGATAGTGTACTTGAGCGTGACGATGACTGGGTTCATTTAGCAGAAGATGAAAATGGCTTAACTTACAATAAATACTTTGTAGACCATCCTGAACAAGTATTAGGTTCTATGCGTGAAGTTAGTGGTAGATTTGGAAAGACTTTAACTTGTGAGCCGATAGCCTTTTTAGGACAAGAGAATAATATGGAGTCTCTTAAAGACCGTATTGAAATAGCAGGTGAAAGAATGTCAAAAGATGCGAAGTATGAAGAGATAGAGCTACTAGATGATGAAGTAACCTCAATACCCGCAACTGATGATGTAAAAAACTTCTCTTATACCTTGATTGATGATGAGGTATATTACAGAGAAAATTCACTTTTCATTAAGAGAGAAGTATCAGACAAAAGCAAGGAAAAGATTAAGGATTATCTCGAATTAAATGAGGCATTAAAGGATGTGATATACAAGCAAAAAGAAGATTTTAGTGAAGCTGAAATCAAAGAATCTCAGGATAAATTAAACGTAGTCTATGATAGTTTTTCTAAGAAGCATGGCTTTGTTAATAATTTAAGTAACACCAGAGCTTTAAGAGAAGATAGTAACTTCCCACTGGTATCTTCTATCGAGATACTTGATGAAGAAGAAAACTTCAAGGAAAAAGGAGATATTTTTTCTAAACGAACTATCACAAAAGCGAAAGTAATCGACCATGTAGATACTTCACTTGAAGCATTGGTACTATCTATTTCACAAAAAGGTTATGTAGATTTTGATTACATGACAAATCTTACGGATAAGGATAGAAACACTCTTATAGAAGAACTTAGAGGAGAAATCTTTCTAAATATTAGGGAAGAGAATGTTGGTTTTAATCAGAAGATTTCTTTTGACTTGGAAGATGGAGATTTGCCATTTGCTTGCAGTGATGAAAGCAATTCTTTCAAGTATGCCTATGTAACAAAAGATGAGTATTTAAGTGGCAACATTAGAGAAAAGATTGAAATTGTAGATAGTTATATCAATAGGTTACTACAAGCAGAACGAATGCTTCCAGAAGAAAGTGAAAATGAAAGAAAAACACTTGTAAACGAACTAAGCAGACTGGAATATCAAAAAGCAGAACTTCAAAGAGTAATGCCAAAAGAACTTGAAGCCAGTGAAATCAATGTAAGGCTTGGTGCAACATGGATTCCACCTAAAGATATTGAAAGATTCATATTTGAAACATTAAAGACTCCAGGATATGCAAGATGGGATATTAAAGTCAAATTTTCACATTTAACCAGTGAATGGAATGTTGAAGGTAAGAGTAAAGACAGGGGAAATGACCTTGCAGAAATGACTTATGGTACAAGTAGAGTAAGTGCCTATAAGCTAATTGAAGATGCCCTAAACCTTAAAGAAACAAAAGTCTTTGACCAATTATTAAATCCAGATGGTTCAAAGACTTCGGTACTAAATAAAAAAGAAACCATGCTTGCAGGACAGAAACAAGAGCTTATCAAGGAAGAGTTTAAGAACTGGATATTTAACGATGTAGATAGAAGAACAAGACTTGTTAAAGCATATAACGAGAGATTTAATTCTATTCGTAATCGTGAATATGACGGTTCTAACTTAAGCTTTGATGGAATGAGTACGGATATTACACTTCGCAATCATCAAAAAAATGCTATTGCAAGAATTTTATATGGTGGCAACAGCTTACTTGCCCATGTAGTAGGAGCCGGCAAAACCTTTGAAATGGTAGCAAGCTCTATGGAAGCAAAAAAACTTGGAATGTGTACTAAGTCCTTATTTGTAGTTCCTAATCACTTAACAGGACAAATTGGTAGAGAGTTTATGCAGCTATATCCGTCAGCAAATATTATGGTTGCTGATAAAAAAGACTTTGAACCGAAAAACAGAAAGAGATTTATTGGAAAGATTGCAACAGGCGAATACGATGCTGTCATTATTGGTCATAGTCAGTTTGAAAAAATTCCAATGTCTAAGGAATATCAACAAAAGCACATTCAAGACCAAATCGATGAGATTATCAATTATTTAGAAGAGTATAAGCATGACAGAAATCAAAACTTTACAGTAAAGGAACTTCAAAAGACGAGAAAAAAATTAGAAGCAAGACTTGAAAAATTAAACGATGATTTTAAGAAAGATGATGTTATTACTTTTGAAGAGCTAGGAGTAGATAAGCTGATTGTTGATGAGGCACATAACTATAAGAATTTATATCTTTATACAAAAATGAGAAATGTTGCAGGTATCGGACAATCTGAAGCTTTTAAGTCCTCAGATATGTTTATGAAATGCCGATATATGGATGAAATGACTGGTGGAAAAGGAATTGTATTTGCGACTGGCACTCCAGTATCCAATTCAATGACAGAGCTTTATACTATGCAAAGATATTTACAGTATGATGCTCTTAAAAAGAATGGCTTAGAGCATTTCGACTCATGGGCTTCAACTTTTGGAGAAACACAATCTGCTTTTGAATTATCTCCAGAGGGAACAGGCTACAGAGTGAAGACCCGTTTCTCTAAGTTTTATAACCTACCTGAGCTTATGAGTATGTTTAAGGAAGTAGCCGATATTCAAACAGCAGATATGCTTAATCTTCCTGTTCCAAAAGCTCATTTTGAGGTTATAAAGACTGAGCCATCTGATGAACAAAAAGAAATACTAAAGAGCTTGTCTGAAAGGGCTGATAAGGTGCGTAATAAGTCCGTAGAGCCTGAAGAAGATAATATGCTTAAAATCACTAATGATGGTAAGAAACTTGCCTTAGATCAGCGTTTAATAAATCCGTTACTTCCAGATGATGAAAACTCAAAGGTCAATGTATGCGTAAAAAATGTATTTTCTATTTGGGATAAGACTAAGGAGAATAAATCAACTCAGCTACTGTTTTCTGATATGTCTACACCAAAAGGAGATGGCAGTTTCAATATTTATGATGATATTAGAGATAAGCTTGTAAAACTCGGTATTCCAAAAGAAGAGATTGCCTTTATCCATGAAGCTAATTCTGATAAGCAAAAGGATGAACTATTTGCAAAGGTAAGAAAAGGTGAAGTTCGTATCTTAATGGGTTCAACGCAGAAGATGGGTGCTGGGACAAATGTGCAAAATAAACTAATTGCAATGCATGATTTAGATGTCCCTTGGAGACCTGCTGACCTTGAGCAGAGAAGTGGCAGAATTGTTCGTCAAGGTAATGAAAACAAGGAAGTTAGTATCTATCGTTATGTTACGGAGAATACATTTGATTCGTACCTTTGGCAGACGATAGAGAATAAGCAAAAATTTATTTCACAGATTATGACTTCAAAGACACCTGTTCGTGTGGCAGAAGATGTGGACGAAAATAGTCTGAACTATGCTGAGATTAAGGCACTTGCTACAGGTGATCCAAAGATAAAAGAAAAGATGGATTTGGATAATGAAGTTACGAAGCTTAAAATGCTTGAGGCAAACTACAAGTCCAACCGTTATAGATTAGAGGATAAGGTTGCAAAGACATATCCTGAAGAAATAGCAAGGACTGAAAAGCTAATTGAAGCAGTGAAAAAAGATATTGAAAATGTTGAACCACAGGGAAGTAGTGAAAATAAATTCACTTCTATCTCGATTAATGGCGAGATAATTCGAGATAAAAAGATCGCTGGAGAAAAGCTCTTAGAAGCGATTAAAGGTGTAAAAATTAATGAAAGTAATGTTATAGGACAGTACCGAAATATGGACTTAGAGGTAAGCTATAACTTCTTCACCAATGAGCATAACTTTAGCTTAAATGGTGCTGCAAAGCATTCAGGAGAGCTTGGAAAAAGTGCGGACGGTAACCTTACAAGACTGGATAACGCTCTTGAGAAAATGCCTGAGAAATTAAACAGGCTTGAAGAAAAACTTATCAGCACAAAGGAACAACTTGAAAATGCCAAAGAAGAACTTAAAAAGCCTTTTGAAAAAGCAGATGAGCTAAAGACAAAAGTATTAAGACTGGCAGAATTAAACAAGCTACTTGATATGGGAGAAGTAGAAGAAAAAGAAAATCTTAATCCATTACTTGAAGATGTAAAGAGGGCTATTGTAGATTTTTGTAAAAGGGAATATGAAGATGATAGTTATACCTATGAAAATTTTAGTAATCTATTTCCTGACCTTGCTCATATTGGAATTGCATATACTACTACACCAGATGAAAAGCATGAAATTCAATATGAAATTAGCTTAGAAGACTTTACAGCTACTCAATATATCAATGGAGAACCAATTACAAAGATTGATTATCTCAAAGACCTTTGAAGTGAAGAAAAGGCATTGGAATTTCTAAAACAAGAAATGGAATATGGAGACTTTGGAGAGTTTGTATCTATTGATGATAATGACCTAAAAAAAGCATTAGGTCTTGAAAGAGATGACGATGGTAATATCTATGATCCGCTTGCAAAAGATTTGGACAATGATGGTGTGCCAGATAGATACGATAATGACTTTAGAGATAGTGACTATTTTGAAACTACTTATGATGTAGAGGATAATCTTAATGCAAGAGCAGAAAGCAAAGAAAAGGTATCTGAAAAACCATCTATTTTAGGGCAAATTAAGTCATATCAGTCACAAGAAAAACAAGCAGAAACACGAGAAAATAAATCAAAAGAACACGATGAACGCTAAGGAGCTTATTACAAGCTCCTTTTCATTTTTAGTAGAAAAATGGAGGTATATTATGAACTACAAAGAAATGAGAAATACACTAGAACAAATGGCAAACGAAAATCACGAAGATTTTGCAAAGGCACTAATTAGTTTTGAAAAAGGAATCAATGATAAAGATGCCTTGGAAAAGTTATACCAAGAGTATATGGATAATGACAGTATGAGTTTACTTAATGATGAGTTTGATTACTTGATTGATGAACTTAGAGAAAATGGACAGATTAAAGACAGTGCAACAATTGAAAAAGAAGACAATGATCTAGTGAATATTGTTGGGAATATCGTAGGTGAGGTCGAAACCATTGAAAGAGAAAATAAAAATGGAGAAGCCTTTAAAGTAGTTAATTTTTCAGTTGTGTCAAAAAATGATGAGGGAAATAAGACTTATACCAATTGTTCAGCTTATGGAGATAAGGGTGATATTCCAAAGGATTTTAAGCAAGGTGACTTTGTAAAACTCTTTGGACAGGTTAGAACTTCTGTTGATGATAATGGTAAGGAACATACTAACGTTAGAATCCTATCATCTAAGCTTTTAAAAGCAAAGGAACAGATGAAGAACAAAGAAGAAAAGAAAGAATCTGTGCTTGGAGCGATTAAGAAATATAAGGCTGAAGAAAAAGCAAAACCAATGGAGAAGAAAGAATCTTCAAAGGAAACTGAGAGATAGAATATGTCGGTGTGGTCTTCGGGCTGCACCGTTTTTTTATTGCAAAATTAGTTCGAGAAAAAAGAAAAAAATACTACTAAAAGTTCTATTATTATGTTATAATAGAACAGATATGATGTTAAGATGGATAAGACTGGAGGATAATCATGTCGAAACTAAGCTATAAAAAATTATTTAAGAAATTAATAGATATAGAAATGAAAAATACTGAGCTTATGGATAAAGCAAAAGTAAGTAAAAGTACATTCTATAAAATAAAAAATGGTGAAAATGTTACTACTGACGTATTGCTAAGGATATGTGATGTATTGGAATGCGATATTTCGGAAATTGTAGAGTGTGTAAGTATTGAAGATGGAGGAAAAACGGGTGTCTAAGTTTACAGTTATAGATTTATTTTCAGGAGCTGGTGGGCTATCCAAAGGATTTTTAGACGCTGGAAATATAAATATATTTAAGAAAATAAATGAATGAGGTATAGAATGGTAGATAAAAAATTAAAGTTTATTGACCTTTTTGCTGGCATAGGTGGATTTAGATTAGGTTTTGAAAATGCAGGATGTAAGTGCGTTTTTAGTTCAGAGATAGATGATCATGCTTGTGAAATGTATGAATTAAATTTCGGGGAAAATCCAAGATGTGATATAACGCAACTTAATCCAAAGGATATTCCTGATTTTGATATTCTTTGTGCAGGTTTTCCATGTCAAGCATTTTCAATTTGTGGAAAGCAAAAAGGATTTTATGATGAAACAAGAGGAACCTTATTTTTTGATATTTGTCGAATTATAGAAGAAAAAAAACCTAAAGCGTTTGTTTTAGAAAATGTGTCAAATCTTGAAAAACATGATTCAGGAAGAACGCTTACCGTTATGTTGTCTGTACTATCGGAGTTAGGTTATACAGTTGTTTACAAAGTACTTAATGCTAGAAATTTTGGGGTTCCTCAAAATAGAGAAAGAATCATTATAGTTGGAAACCTGAATGGTAGAGCTTTTGATTTTACAAAGCTAAAGACGAATACTATTGAAACAATGAAACCATTTTTAGATAAGGTTGCTGACTTTGAAATACTTCCTAAAGAAAGTTATACAATTCTTGATGATTCACAAATAAAAAAACAATCAAAATCAGGGTTAATGTTTTGTGGGTATAGAAATAAAAAAATAAGAACTGTGGGTGTTAGACCAGGTACGGAACACCTATCTAGAGTCCATAAACAGCCTAATAGAATTTATTCATCCTCTGGAATACATCCTACATTAGCATCTCAAGAATCTAGTGGAAGATATTTTATAAAAGATGGAGATGTAGTAAGAAAGTTAACAATGGATGAGTGTTTTAGATTCATGGGATTTCCAGAAAATTATAAAAAAACAGGCAGTACTGCAAATCTGTATGCGCGTATTGGCAATTCAATTTGTGTGAATATGGTAAAAGCAGTAGCAGATGAAATTGTAAAACAATTTTTTGTTGGAGGAGAAATGATGGAAAGAGAAACAAAATTTTTAGAAGAAAAATATAATGAAGCTGAAAAAATAGGTAACTTAGATTCGATTGGTTTAATGGAGAATCAGATTGAAATGGTTAAAATTATAGTTGATAAAGAAGAGACATTTAAAGGTGTATTTACTGTTCTATTAACTAGTTTAGTATATAAAAGCTTACATCCTGAACAGGATGTGAGAAGACATCAAGCAAATATGGAAAATGGATATAGTGGGAGAAGTTTTGATACTAAGTACGTAACTCCATTTATGAAACAAAAAAGATTCCTTGGTGCAATGAAAGAGTCTGGTTGGTTAACTAGAAGTCTTGAACAAAATATCCCGTATGAATTAGATTTTCCAGGGAAAATTCAGAATAAAAATGTAAAGGCGGCATTTTTAAATATTCTTAATGATGTTGAAGTAAATGGAGCAGATCCCGAAAAATATGTGACAGCTATAATGGCGTATAGCATTAAATGCAAAAAAGATAAGACAGTGATTCTTGTTAATCCAATAGAAAAGGAAACCTCACTAACAATTAATGAGATTATGAAATCTTTATATGAGCATTTTTATTTTCAATATAAGAGTCGAGGAGCGTCTATACTTCCTGTCGTTGCATTATATAGTATTTATCAGTGTATTACAGATGAGCTTAAACGTTTTAATGGAAAAACTTTAGATAAGCTAGCATCTCATAATAGTTGTGATAGGAGTAGTGGAGAGACCGGGGATATTGTTGTTCGAAATGACAATGATAATTCTATTTATGAAGTGGTTGAAGTTAAGTTTGAAATACCAGTCAATGCAATTATGATTGAGGATGCTTATAAAAAAATAAGTGAAAAACCTGTACAAAGATACTATTTATTAAGTACGGTTGCACCTAGTGAGGATGACCGAGTGGCAATAGATGAAATGATATGTAAAATCAGAGAAGAACATGGATGTCAAATCATAGTGAATGGTGTGTTTCCTACATTAAAGTATTATTTGAGATTACTTGATAACACAGATATTTTTGTTGAGAAGTATGTAAAGAACTTATCCGAAAACACTGAAATTAATTTTGAACATAAAATCGCATGGAACAAGGTTTGCGAACGCAAATAGACTAAGAAATTATCCTGATATATGAGGTGAATAAATGTGGAAAGATAGTGAAACTGAGCTTGATTTTCTTGATTACGATTACTTAATACAAACGCTTCAAAGTATCATCACAGATGATTCTCTTTTACCAGCGAGTGTTGGAGTATATGGTGACTGGGGGAGTGGGAAGTCAAGCTTGATGTATATGTGCAAAGAGCGTTTGATTAAGGAAGATGAAAGAATTAAATGTTTAGTATTTAATGGTTGGCTATTTGAAAATTATGAAGACGCAAAAACGGCGATATTAGGTACTATTCTTGATGAGATTAGTAAAGAAACACAATTAACTAAAAAGGCACAAGAAATTATTAAAGGGTTATATAAAAGTGTTGATAAATTTAAATTGGTAAAAGGTGCATTGAAATATGGAACTGATTTTTTAGTGACAGGAGGGATTGGTTCTTTGCTTGGCATAACAATGAATCAGGTATTGAAATATGGTCAAGAAAAAATAGAAGTCACTGATTTAGAAAAAATTAAATCTAATATTGAAAGCGAATTAAATAACAAAGAGTTACGTGAGGATATTAGAAAATTTCAAAAAGCATTTGCATCTTTGTTAGAAGAAACAAAAATTAGTCGTTTAGTTGTTTTTATAGATGAATTGGATAGATGTAGACCAGATACTATTTTAGAAACACTTGAAGCAATAAAATTATTTCTCTTTAAGGGAAAAGTTGCTTTCGTTATTGGTGCTGATGAACGTCATATTTCGTATGCAGTTAAAAGTAAATTTAGAGATATAGAAGGCATTCAGATTGATATTGGGAAGGAATATCTTGAGAAATTAATACAATATCCTATTCGCATCCCACAATTAAATGCAGATGAGGTGGAAATTTATATTGCATGTTTACTTTTACAGTCGGAATTATCGGAAGAAAATTTTCAACAGGCTCTATCATGGATAGTTGAGAAGAAAAAAGAGGATTTCGAGAGATTTAAGATCGAATCAATTATAACTTTATTTTCAGATAAAGAAGATAATTATTCAAATATTGTAGAATCACTTTCTATTGCAAATCAGCTGGCATTTGTTTTATCTAATGGATTGCATGGAAACCCTCGTCAGTGTAAACGCTTCTTGAATTCCATGTATATGAGATTGCAAATGGCATCTTATAAGAATAAGAAATTGGATAGAAAAATTCTTGCAAAGATAATGATGTTGGAATATATAAAACCAAGAATTTTCAATAAAATAGCAGAGATGGCAGCGGATAATAGTTTAAGTAAAGAATTAATACTATTCGAGAATGGTACACCAGAGAATAGCGATAAGTTAAAAATTTGGAGAGAAGATAATTGGTTTTTAAATTGGTGTAAAATAGATCCTAAATTATCTGAGGAAAACCTCAATACATATTTTTATTTTACAAGAACCTCATTAGATGAAAAAATTAGTCGTATATCATCTTTTCTTTCGCCAGAAGCCCAAGAAATATTGGAACAACTTCTTTCAAAATCAGACGTTAAAATTCAACAAGCAATTAAATCTGTTGCAAATATATCAGATGCTGATGCAGCTGCAATTCTTGAAGCTATGAATTCTTCCATGATATCTGAAACAACAATAGCCAAAGAATTGATGAAATCATTTCTACTGTTTGCGCAGCAAAGAACTGAGTTAACCAATGATACTCTCAGTTATTTACAATCACTTAGTGGCTCGCAAATTAATCTTGGTTGTATAAGTTATATAGCTGAATATGCAAATAAAATGAATAAGAAAGTAGAAATTTTAGAGATGGCATCTCAATGGGATAAGAACAAACAAGGCTTAAAAATTGGAATAGAAAAACTGTTAGAAAAATAGTATAAGAGGAGGGGCTTATGGGGACATCAAGTATTTTTAATGGTAGGAATGATAGAAATCCCTTGTTACCAGAAGATTATAACCCTAATCAAGATGAAGACACTGATATAACGGAACCAGTCAAATGGAAGACAGTTAAGTCAGATATGTCAAAGTTTGTAAAGAGTGGTGGTACATA
The DNA here is from genome assembly GCF_000178095.1 of Peptostreptococcus anaerobius 653-L. NCBI lineage: Bacteria > Bacillati > Bacillota > Clostridia > Peptostreptococcales > Peptostreptococcaceae > Peptostreptococcus > Peptostreptococcus anaerobius. The sequence continues at coordinate 21,367 of NZ_ADJN01000038.1, forward strand.
CAGTTCCGCAAAGCATATAGCAAGACAATATGTTAAAGCAGCTGGGGGAGCTAGAAGTTTGGCTTCACAGTCATACTCTGGAAGAAAAGCTGGAGGAAATCTGGGGAACTTTTTTAATGGCATTGTCACTAATGGCGTGAAGGTAACTTTTAAAAATCTCGGAATTGAATACGAAGGTAAATCTGTAGAGGCGATTTTTTCTAGGTTAGTAGATGTAATTGCACCTAATTCAAGCACTAAAGAAGATATTGTGGCAAAGGAAGCTACACAAGCAGCTCTTTCTAAAGTATTTGATTATGTTGAAAATAATTCGATGGATATAGACTCTCTAAATAATATGTCAATTGAATTAATGCATGAAGCCTTAAAAGAATATGTTGGTGCATATATTTGGATTACAATGATGAAAGACTTAGGTAGTCGTTTAGAAATGTATATAACAAATGCAGATGATTCATATGCTACGGAATGCGAATTTAAAGATATGATTATGGGAATTGTAGATATTGAGTTTAATAAGCAAGGTAATATAATAAATAAAAATATTTCGTCTACGATTAGAGATATGCATGAATGCTGTTTGAAAGTTATGGAGGGAATCTTATGAAAATAGTTTGTCACATAAATAAAACAGATACTTTTGAAGTTGATGAACAAGCAATAAATGTTGATTTTTTCGACTCCAATTCTTTTTCATATACATTTTGGAAGAATAAAAACAAATTACCGTATTGGTACAGTCAAGAAGCGTTAGATTTGCTTTACATTTCTATGGCTGTTTTTGCAGCGGATAGATTATGTTTAAGAAAAGATGCGCATGATGGATGGAGTAGAGAATTTTCTATATACATGCCTATTTTAGAATATGATATGTGGCAAAATGCAAAATCAACGCTTGAGGAAATGTTGAATTTTTTAAGCGGCGATAAATGGACTTTTATTTTTAGAAGAAGAGAGCAATCTGAAGAGGAAAAGATAAACAACAATAAATGGAAAAAATCAAAGCAAAAAATAAAAAGTTATGATCAAATTTGTATGTTTTCAGGCGGAATGGATTCGTTTATTGGTGCAATAGATTTGTTGGAAAGTAATAGTGATAAAACATTATTTGTGAGCCATTATGGTGGCGGGAAAGGAACAAAGGAATTTCAAGATATTCTTAAAGAAAAGTTTATTAATCAGTATTCATTAGAATCAAGAGATTTCCATCAGTATTATGCAAAGATTGTGTCAGGTATTGAAGATACTACAAGAACACGTTCTTTCATGTTTTTCTCTCACGCATTAGCAGTTGCATCATGTTTGAGAAAGCAAGTTCAGTTGGTTATACCAGAAAATGGTTTTATTTCATTAAATATTCCTAGCACATTTTCTCGAATAGGTACAAGTAGCACAAGAACAACACACCCACATTATATGGGCTTGTTTCAAAAGTTGTTAGATTTAATTGAATTAAAAGTAACGTTAGTTAATCCGTATCAATTTAAAACAAAAGGTGAAATGTTGTTGAACTGCAAAAATCAATCTTTTGTTAGAGAAAATTTGGATAATACTATGTCCTGTTCACATCCAGATAATGGTAGAATGCAAAAAGAAAAAGAAGCTAGGCATTGTGGTTACTGTTTACCGTGCGTAATAAGACAAGCAGCAATCATGCGTGCAGGCATTATAGATCAAAGTTCATATAGGGATAATAAATTTAATGGAGGCAAGGTTTCTAGAACTTGTTTAAATTCGTATCGTTTAGGATTAAGAAAATTTAATCCTAAATACGCTTTTATGACAATTCAATCTAGTGGCTCTATAGAGAATAATATTGAAGATTATGCAAATCTGTATATTAGAGGTATGGAGGAATTAAAAACATATTTGGAGGAATTGGATGACTAACTTTTATATGGATATGCATATGCACTTTGACCTATACAAAAATAAATATGAAGTTTTGAAATATATTGAAGATAAGAAGTCTTATACTCTTGCAGTAACCAATCTACCAGATTTGTATAGGAAATACTATGCCGAGAATTGGGATTATAAATATGTAAGATTAGCATTAGGTTTTCATCCAGAGTTGGCCGCAGAATATTATGCTCAAATTAATATTTTTGAAAAATATATGAAAACAACACGTTATATTGGAGAAATTGGGTTAGATTATTCTGCCAAAAATATAGAAAATGTAGATAAGCAAAAAGAAGTATTTAAAAAAATTGTTGATTTATGTAAAGCTGATAACAAAAAGATAATAAGTGTTCATACAAGAAAGGCAGAAAATGACTGTTTGAAAATTCTTGATGGATTTGAGGGAAAAGTAATATTGCATTGGTACACTGGTAATTTAAGTAATTTAAAAATTGCAATATCGAGAGGTTATTTTTTCTCCATAAATCAACAAATGATAAAGAGTAAAAATGGGAGAACTATTATTGATATGATTCCAATAGATAGAATACTCCTTGAAAGCGATGCACCATTTACCGAGGGACTTCATACAACTTATAATATATCTTTTATGAATGATATTATTGAATATTTAAGTGTTAGTAAAAATCTAGAGAAACAGTTTATTTGCATAAAACTAAAAGAAAACTTTAGAACAATTCTATTGTGAGCATATAATAAATTGAATCACCTCTCTATCTCCTTACCCATATATTTCTCATAATTTTTTCTGATCTGATACAGTTCTTTCATATCGGATTTTGCAGAAGAATACTCTTGCATTAGGGTATTCTTTTTTTCATGCAATGAATCAAGTTCTTTTAGAATATCCTTAGAATTAGGGAGCTTTGTGTAGGATTTTTTGAGTTCTGCAAGGGCGTTCTGATACAAGATAATCTGTGATTTATATTCATCATAAAATGCTTTATCAGTCGTATCTTTCTTATAAGCTAGATAAATTTGACGATACTTCGTAACAGTATGAACTTGCTCCATAGTATTTGATAGAGTTGAAATTTTGTTATCAATAACTTTGATTTGATCCTGTAAATCTTGTCTTTTTAATGCACTCTCTTTAATGTATTCATCAAGCTGGGAGATAGACTTAAATCCTTTTTCACGCATCAAAAGAACAGTATTGGCTGCAGTTTTTAAATTATGTTTTGTAGCCCAATACTCGTAGCCTCTGCTTGATTTTATCTTTTCATTATTTGCAATATCTATAATATTTCCGATACGTTTTTTAACAGCATAGGTTCTTTGATTAGCATTATCTAAGATACGCTCTTTTAATCTATCCTCAGTATAATCTTCTCCGATAGTCTTAGCTCTTGTAAATCTTTCTTTGTCCTTGTGCTTAAATGCAATGTGTTTTCCATATTTGATCTCATAATTAAGGGCAGCCATTCTCTTTATAAAATCATCCCAATCTTTGGATTGTTTAATAGCTCTATCTATATCAAATTGAAGCTTACTTTTCCAAGAAGTACCTTTCTTAAATTGGTCATTTTCATACCAAGACTTACCATTAGTCTTGTATTTCTTCCTATAAGTTTCGTAGAACTCATCAATAACAGATAGATTATTTTCTTTGCATAGTTTATCGCTTTGATACCTAATTTGATGATAGTTTCTCTTGTTGGACTGGTAGCATTTGCCTGTAACCATATTTACATTATTGAATATGATGTGATTGTGGATATGCCCTTTATCTATGTGAGTAGATAGTACAAATTCGTATTCGTCCTTTAATATCTTTTTACACAGTTCAAGACCGATTTGATGTGCCATTTCGGGCGTTACTTCACCGGGTAGAAAAGATTGAATAAGGTGTCTTGCAAGTACAGAACCACTCACTTTGTTATCTTCTCTTGTCTTTAAAAAAGATGTATGAGCAGTAGAAGCAAAGCAGTTGTGAGTGCTTACCAAAATCTTTTCATCGGTTTTTTCTTCGTTGGTAATATAATCAATAGCAAGATTAAGTGTAGATTTTATAGGATGTATTTTTGTGATTGCCACTTATATGTCATCTCCTTTGTTTGTAGTTTTATTGAGCAGTAGGGAATGTATTTGCCATATTTCTTTTGATAGATGTTCAATTTGGGACTGCATATCTTTAATGTCATCTCTATAGACAATTCCTGTTGAATTAACTCGTTTAGCAATTTGATTTACGCTACTTGCGTATCGAAAAAGTAGTCCCTGAATTTCTCTAAAGGGCTGTAAATCAACAACATAAATATCTGTTTCAGATACTACTTTTCTTAAAAAATGGTTCATGGTCTTGCACTTTGCCATCTTCATTTTCTTTTCAAAGAGTGCCTTTTCTTTTTCCGTCAAGTTGATTTTAAGTTGTATATTTCTAATTCTATTTGCCATATTTGTTACTTCCTTTCATAAAATCTGGGGTCTTAGGGTACTCCCTAACAAGCTAAAATTGATAAAAAAAGAAGCAACTCCACGAGGGGCTGCTTCATCGATTTTTCGTAAGTGGGTACACACTTACTGTGCTTGCTACAAAAGAATGATTTGTAGCAAGCGTTAAGCAAGTTTAATTTATTTTGTTTTTATGTTTGATACATCTAAATAATCCGGTTCAAAACTGAATGTATAATCAGCTATTTTGCTGGAGTTAAAAGTAGTCATTCCTACTGTTCTTGAAATAGGAATCAATACAGCATCGTCATGTAGTGCAGTTATAATACTATTGTATACTTTTTGTATTTCTTTTTCATCAGTCATTGCGTTTAAACTTCTAATTGCTTCATCTGAATTTTTCATGCTGGTTAATGCTTTTGATGTCATATTATCCATGACAGGATTTTTGGAAAATGCTGCAACCAGTCTGTAAGGATCCATAGGAATATTATATGTTATTCCAATCGCCATTTGATATTTTCCTTCAGAAACATTTTTAAAATGATTCATTGTTTCAGAACTGGAAGTTTTCGTTTCAAATCCTACTTTCTTTAGATCTGTTGCAATGGCTTCAGAAATATCTTTTAGCATAGCTTGTTCACTGGCACAAGAAATATTAACAGAAAGTTTAACACCGTCTTTTTCACGAATGCCATCGCCATCTTGATCTTTCCAACCTGCTTTTTCAAGTAATTCTTTTGCCTTTTGTTCAGAATAAGAGTATGATTCGGTGTCAACATTACAATATGGCAAATTTTTATCTAATATAGAAGTTGCTTCTTTTTCTACATCGCCTAAAATATTTTTTCTTATGGACTCGGTATTTATGGCATGATTTATAGCTTTTCTAACTGAAATATCATTAAATGGAGCGATGTCCGAATTGATTCCAACATATCTGGTCTGTATAACTGTTTCTGATGTTTTTCCTGTAAAATTCTTATCTTTCTGCAAAGTGTTATAAGAATCATAGCTTAGGTTGTTAGTGCCGAGAATCATATCTATTTCATTGTTTCTCAGAGCAAGTAATTTTGCATCGTTATCTGGAATAACTTTGATCTTAAAAGTTTCTACATCAACTTTTTTACGGTCATAATTCGGATTTTTCACAAATGTATAAGTATCATTTTCTTTCTTACCATCATACATATACGGACCGGTTCCCATTGTAGCATTTTTAATTGAGTCGGATAGAGAACCATCTTCATTAAATGCTTTTGGTGACATAATTCCCATTGGCAAAGGAAGTGTAAAATCTGTAAGAGCTCCATAATATGGGTTTGATAACTTTACGGATACAGTATGCTTGTCAATAACAGTAACTTTTTCTATCAGTGTGCTTGTTAAACCAAAGAAACCATTGTATGTTCCTAAATTTTTACCAACATTTTCAAAATTTTTCTTTACCACTTCGGCAGTTAATTCTTCCCCATCAGAGAATTTAATATTCTTTTTTAGGTTGAAAGTATAAGTCATGTTGTCTTTGCTGACTTCCCACTTGTCAGCAAGTCCCGGAGTAATTTTTCCATTTTCATATTTTATAAGCGTTTCATAGAAGTTGGGAATGTAGTATAACAATCCGAAAGTTCCATTTGCCATTAAAGGTTCTTGAAAGACGGAGAAACCTCCATCAAAATTCCAACTTTCACAGAATGTTAACTCTTTTGTTTTTTGTGAGTTTTCATTTCCGTTTTTTGAACTGCAACCCGTTGTAATAGATAGTATCATAACGAATACAAGTAATACTCCTAAAAATTTTTTTGTATTTTTCATAAAAACACATCCTTTCTTTAAACTATATTTTTTTGTTTTTGCCCATCATTAACTTTAAGTAGTTTCGTAAATCATCTGTCATATGGAGATTTAGGAGGTAGGGCATTGATGAGCTCCCTTGAATATTCTCCATGAAATGAATCATACGAAACAGCATTAGGTATTTCTTCCACTATTTTTCCTCCTTTCATAACAAATATGTGATTTGCCATATATAGAGCAACATCAATATCATGAGTAATAAATAAGTAGGTAATATTGTTTTGTATTCTTATATCTATGAGAAGGTCTAAAATTTTCTTGCGTACAGTTGAATCTAATCCACTGACAGACTCATCGAAAATAATATATTTAGGGTTTACACATATTGCCCTTGCTATACAAACTCGACTTTGTTGTCCGCCAGATAACTCATGGGGATATTTAGATAAAACCGTTTCAGGAAGTTCCACTTTTTGTAATGTTGATAAAATCAACGAGTTGATTTCTGCTTTATCTAAGTGGCATAATTTGCTGATAGGTTCATACAGACTTTCGCAAATCTTTTTTCTGGGATTCAAAGCTCCAGAACTGTCTTGCAATACCAGTTGCATATCTTTTCTCATAGCGAGAAGTTCTTTTTTATTCATTTTCCATATGTCTTTATCATTAAAATAAATTGTGCCTTCACTGGGGGGAAGAATGGCAGATAGCATTAGAGAAAGTGTACTTTTTCCAGATCCGCTTTCACCAACCAGTGAATAAGATGAGTTAGGAAGTAAAGTAAATGAAACATTATCTACAGATATAAACTCCTTATTACCCGATGAATCACACTGATATTTTCTACTCAAACTATTTGCAACAATCATTTTTTTTACCTCCTTTCAAAAGATTGGAAAGTAGAAGTTCTTTGGTATAGCTGTTTTTTGGAGAATCAAATATGTCGTATACAGTTCCACTTTCAATAAAATTCCCATCTTTCATAACAACTACATTATCAGCAAGTTTTGCGATTACGCCAAAATCATGAGTAACGATTATAAGTGAAATTCCCATTTCCTTTATCTTTTTAAACTCATCTAAAACAGTAGATTGAGTTTTTATATCAAGTGCAGTCGTAGCTTCATCTGCAATTATTATGTCGGGAGATAATGACAAAGCTAATATAATCATCAATCTTTGCAACATTCCTCCGCTTAGCTGAGAAGGAAAACTGCGAAAAATTCTGTGGACATCTTTCATTCCAAATTCGATTAGCATTTTCTCTAACATAGATAGAATCTCATTTTTGTGTAAGTTTTTGTGTATTTGTATTGATTCAATCATTTGCTTGCCTATTCTTGTCATAGGATCAAAGGCAACAATAGGATTTTGCATTATTAGTGCTATTTTATTTCCACGAATTAAATTCAATTTTTCTTCAGGTAAAGAAATGATGTTTTTATTCTCAAATATAATTTCACCGCTTATATCAAATGTTTTTTTACTCAACAGATCAAGGATACAACGACAAGTTAATGTTTTGCCACTTCCACTTTCACCGATAATACCTAAAATCTCGCTCTTATTAAGACTGAAATTTACATTATTGACCAATTTCTGTTTTGTTTTTCTGTGTATCACACTTAAATTTCTAACTTGAAGTAGTGTATTCATATCTAATCCTCCTTCGGGGAAAGTACATCTCTTAAAGATTCTCCAAAAATATTAAATCCGGCAGAAGTTAGAAGAATACATAATCCGGGATAAATAATAAGTGTTGGATTTGAGTATAGGTATTGTTTTGAGTTTGACAACATAATTCCCCATTCCGGAATGTTTTCAGATAGTCCTACGCCTAAAAAGGAATAACCTGAAATCATTAGAATAATAGCTGCAATTCCTGTACTAAAATACACAACTATGAGAGGAGCAATATTAGGAAATATATGTTTAACTATAATTTCTATGGAGTTGCATCCTGAAATTTTAGCTGCAATGATATAGTTCTTCCTTTTCTCAATTAGAACATAACTTCTAATTACTTTTACAAACCAAATCCACATAGATAAAATTATGGAAATGATTAAATTTATGCTGCCTTGACCAAGTATTCCTAAAAGAGATAGAACAATGACAATAGGTGGAAATGCCATAAAAACATCACAAAGCAACAAAATTAGTTTATCTAAAAAACCTTCAAACCAAGCACTTATAGTTCCGACAATGGTACTAATTAAGGCTAAAATGAAAATACTTGGAAATGCAATGCTAAGTGAGTATCGGGCTCCATAAATAAGCCTTGATAAAACACAACGCCCTAATTGATCTGTACCTAAAGGAAAGTTGTGAGATGGAGTCAGAAACTTCTGGCTAATGTCTACTTCATAAGGGTTATTTGGTGCAATCAATGGTGCGAATATAGCGATAGTAATAAAAATTATTATCAGTGATAAACCGAATAATAGTTGTTTGTTGGCAAGTATTTTGCGAAACATTTAATTATCCTCCTCTATAGTAAAAATATGAGGATTTAAAAAATGATTGATACTTTCGGATACATAGTTTGATATAACGAAGATCATACCAAGTATTAACATACAACCGGTAATTGCTGGAGTATCTCGATTTACAATGGCTGACATAAAATATGCTCCGAGTCCCGGCCATGAGAATACATTCTCCACAATTACACTTCCTGCAATCATCATTCCTATATTTTGAAAAAATAAAGTAATCATTGGGGGAAGAGAGTTTTTTAGAATGTGTGCGTATAATATTCTTTTGTAGGATAATCCTCTTGCTCTGGCGTATGTAACATATTCCTGCTCGGAATTTTCTAATAGTGTGGTTCTTAATATCTTTACAGATGAAGAAATAACAGGTGCTGCCAGAGTTGCTGCTGGAAGAATCAAACTTCTAAAGTTTCCGTATTCGACAACTTTAAAAATGGGAAGTTTAATTGCAAATATAGATAAAAGTACATATCCGAGCCAAAATGAAGGCACAGAAATACCTAATATGGTTATAACTTGAATAGATTTATCTATTAAAGTATCTTTTTTGTACGCTGAAACTAAACTAAGAGGAATAGTAATCACCGCAATAAAAAAAAGAGATACAATTACCAGTTTAACAGTGGCAAAAAGTTTATCTTTAATATCGCTTAATACAGGATTTGATGTTTGATAGGATATTCCTAAATCACCAACCAATGCGTGTTGCAACCATTTTATATATTGAATAGGTGCAGGTTTATCCAATCCTTTCTCTATACGAATATTTTCAATTTGTTCTTGGCTTGGATTACCATACAGATGATGTCCGATTGTTTCAGCAGAGTCAATGGAGGATATATTTGCCAGAAAAAAGGATATTATACTGATCATAAATAGCACTAAAACCAATCTGAAAAATTTATTTATGATTCTCAAAATAATCCCTCCTTAACTAAAAAATGTGAGTTAGCCTAGCTTAACTAACTCACATTTTACATTATATTAGACTTATAAACAAGGGCGATTAGTTTCATTAAAAAAACGCTAAAAGTCCATGTTTAATCGCTGAAAATAAGGATTTAAGAAGAGGTATAAGAACAATAAGTTAAAATATTGTGATACATATAAAAAATATCATGATACCATATATGCTATAGATGGTGAATATTACGATATTCCATAGGACTCATCTTAAATGTTGATTTAAAAATTTTTGCGAAATGCCCTGCATTTTTGTATCCGACTTTTAGAGCAATATGATAAATCTTATCATCCGTATCCTGTAATAAAAGAAGAGCATAATTCATTCGCATTACTTTTAGATACTCGTAAACAGTTGTCCCGTATACTTGTCTAAAAGCCATTTGGAAACGAGAACAGCTCATATTAGCTATTTTAGACAATTCTTCAATAGAAGGATAGGATGAAAGATTATGTTTCATGAATGTAATAACTTTATTCAATGAACGCTTGTCTTTACGATCTAATTTTACAGAAATATGAGGACGATTTTTTTTCATTTCTATCGTGTTTGTTATAAGCGAAAGTATTTCAATTACCTTTCCTTCCATATATAAATTTCTGGTATTTCCAACAGCAGGACAATCTTTTATTTGCTGAAAAACAAAATTTAATTCCGGAGAGTTGGGGTTTTCTACAAGAAAGTCTAAAGCATCTTTTGAGGTTTCATAGGCATTACCAAATCTTTCTTCTAAAAATGAATCAAAGTATTTCTTTGTTATGATTACTTTTGTAAAACAGGTTGATTTGTTTGACTCACAAAAAGCATAGGCACTTTTTCTTGTATTTGCATAACAACAAATTCCCTTATCTACTTGTTTCACTTTTTTTCCGCCTACCTTGAAGTAACTGGAATCTGTTTCAAATTGACTGATTTCAAAATATTCTTCTTCTATTTCAGATACCTTTTCAAAATTGTTACTTGGGATAAAGTCGGCAATAATAATTAGAAATTGATTGTGGAAATTCATTACTTGCACACTACCACAACCATATTCGGCATTCATTCGGTAGAAATTATTACCTAATGTTGACTCTTCTTCTATTTTATAAAAATGCAAATTTTGTGGAAGCTCTTCGTAATATTTAATGACTGTTTTTTTCATGAAACATACCTCCTTATCATTATATCATTCTACCATAATTTAATATCATAATCAACCAAATTTATATCACGATATTTTTAATTATTAAACGAAAAAAAACGATAAAAATGGCTTAAATAAAGGGGTTATATCAATATTTAGACTGGATTATTTATGAAATGCAATATGTTGATTTATTTTTTCCTTTATCATACCCTATTAGTGATAATAAACGATAAAGAGGTGAGAGAACATGGAAAGACTTGATGAAAAAAACATAAGTATATTTTCATTGTTGAAATATGAAAAAGTCAAAATTTTTATAGGTGTATTGTTAGGGATATTCAGTGGAGTTTTATCATTTACCCCCTATGTTATTTTGTATCAGATGATTTTATCTTTAATAGGTAAGACTCTTAACATTCATACAGTATTGATGTGGTCATTGGTTATGGTTATATCGACCATCTTACAAAATATTTTGATGTCGGCAACAATGATATGTACTCATGTCGCAGCCTACAACATTATGCACCGTTTAAAAATGGAAGCTTTGGAATATCTATCAAAAGTAAATTTGGGGTTTTTCAACAATAAATCAACAGGAGAATTAAAAGCAGCGTTATTTGACGATATAGAAAAACTTGAGGTCTTTATAGCACATAATTTAGTTGAGATAATTCAGGCAATAGTAATTCCTGTTATAGCGATTGTATTAATGTTTCGTATAAACATTTGGATGACATTGGTTATGATAATACCCGTTATTGTGGGTGTTTTTTTACCTACATTCATGATGAGAAAATATCCAGATTTAACAATGAAGTATACCAATACATTTTCGGAGGTGATGGGAGTAACGAATGAATATGTGAACTGTATGTCCATAATAAAAATGTTTGGACTGACAGCAGATAAGTTTGTCAGCTTAAGCAAATCATCAAAAAAATATACTAAATGTCTTAAAGATATGGCTAAATGCTCTTGTTATCCACTCGCATTCACGATTGTAATCTTAGATTCAGGAGTGCTATTTACTTTACCTATTGGAGGCTATTTATATTTAAATAAATTGATTTCATCACAAGAATTACTTGTATTTATGTTATTGACGATGTGTTTTTATAGAACATTTTTTAATTTGTTCAATATCGCTATGGGAAGAATAGAGCTAAATAGCGGGCTTGTAAATATAAAGAAATTATTTTCTGCTCCTGTTGAAAAAAACGGCGAAAAAAGGGTTAAATCAGAATCGTTAGAAATAGAATTTGAAAATGTGAATTTTGGATATGATGAAAACAACCTTGTATTGAAAAATATTTCAATGAAGATAGAGCCTAAATCATTTACTGCATTTGTTGGTGAATCGGGAGCAGGTAAAACGACTGCTGCAACACTGATAGGAAGGTATTGGAATGTTGACAGTGGCGAAATTAGAATATCCGGTATTCCAATTAATGAGTTAAGTACGGACTCGCTTATGGCATCAATTTCTTTTGTTTTTCAAGATGTCTTTATTATGGAGGATACATTATTTGAAAATATCAGAATGGGCTTAAATGTCAATGAAGAAGAAGTATATTATGCTGCCAAAAATGCTCAAATACATGATTTTATTTCTGGCTTGCCTGATGGATATAAAACTAAAATTGGTGATAAAGGCTTTAAATTATCTGGAGGTCAAAAGCAGAGAATCAGCATTGCAAGAGCGATCTTAAAGGATGCCCCGATTATTATTTTTGATGAAGCGACATCTTATTCCGATATTGAAAATGAACATAAGATTCAAATTGCATTAGAGAACTTATTAAAGAATAAAACAGTGATTATGATTGCTCACAGACTGCACACAATAAAGAATGCTGATAAAATTGTGGTTTTTGAAAAAGGGAAAATTGTTGAACAAGGGGCACATAATGAGCTTATTGATTTAGGCGGGCATTATGCAGATATGTGGAATATTTATATACAAAATTATGTTGAGTAGGGGGGATAGTATGGTTAAAGATATAAAAAAATTGATAGGAAAAAATTTTGGAAAACTGTATTTCCCTATATTTCTTATGTGCTTAGACAGCTTAGGAAGTATGGTGACATATTTTATTTTGTATTTGACGATTATTGATATTTTCAACGGGACATTAAATATGAACGGCGTAGTCAAATATACTGTTGTATGTCTGGCGGCTGTGATACTGAGAATTTTAGCATATAGAAAAAGTTACTTAATGTCTTTTGAAAATTCTTTTGAGATTACAGGGGAATTGAGAATTAAATTAGCTAATCATTTTAGAAAATTAAGTTTAGGATACTTTAATAAAAATAGCAAAGGATATTTAATCAATACTTTAACAAATGATTTGACAAGTTTTGAAGGATTGCTTTCACACACATTGCCATTCTTAATAAAAATGGCAACGATGTGTATATTTCTGATAATTGGTACATTTTTTATCAATTATAAACTGGCTCTTGCAGAATGCTTTGTGATTTTTCTTTCCATTCCTATCTTAATCTTTGGAGAAAAAACAGCCAAAATACTGGAGATAGATAAACGAAGGATAAATGAAACTATGATTTCCACTGTATTGGAATATATAGGCGGTATTAAGGTTTTCAGAGCATATAATATGCAGGCATCAAATTTCGAGAGATTAAAAAACAATATGGATTTAGTGAGAAAAAATGGCATTAGCACTGAAATGAAGTTGGCACTACCAACAGCACTATATGCTTCATTAGTGAATTTCATAATCCCAATGACTCTGTTGGGTGGGGGCTATTTGTTTTTAGAAGGAGATTTTAAAGGAGAATCACTTATCGCTTTCATGGTTATGGGAATTGCTTTGTCAGGGATTTTAAGCTCATTTGAAAGATACTATATTATGCTAAAAAACCTGAAAATTGCTTCCAATAATTTGGATGAAGTTATGAAGTATAAAACATTTGATTTCGATAATAAGGAAGATGAAATATGTAGTTATTCTGTGGAATTTAAAGATGTTTATTTCTCATACGATGATAATAAAGAGGTATTGCATAATATAAGTTTTACGGCAAATGAGGTAAGTGTAACAGCTCTAATTGGAGAATCTGGGGCAGGGAAAAGTACAATAATGAATTTAGTTGCAAGATTTTGGGATGTAACAAATGGAGAAATTTTAATTGGCAATAAGAATATTAAAAATATCAATCCTGATAGTTTATTAGCTTCAGTTGGAGCTGTGTTCCAAGAAAATATTTTGCTATCAGATACTATATTTAACAATATTCTGATAGGAAATCCGAATGCAAGTTATGACGATGTAATAGAGGCTTCAAAAATAGCTTGTTGTCATGATTTTATCACTTCATTGCCGGAGAGCTATAATACGAAAGTCGCTGAAGGAGGAACATCTCTTTCTGGAGGTGAAAAGCAAAGAATTAGTATTGCCAGAGCTATTTTGAAAAATGCTCCAATATTACTATTAGATGAATTCACAGCATCATTAGATGCGGATAATGAAATGAAGATTAACAAAGCCTTTGAGCATTTAATAAAAGGAAAAACAGTGTTTGTTATTGCACACAGACTTCATACGATAAAAAATGCAGATCAAATCATTTTGCTGAATAAAGGAAAAATAGAAGAGATTGGAAATCATGCAGAATTATTTGAGAAAAAGGGTCATTATTACAAGATGATAACAAAACAAATAGAATCGAAAAAAGACTGATGAAGGGAGTATAAAGTGAACGATAAAGTAAAAATTATGAGCGAAGAAAATATAACAAAGGCACTCTTTAAACTTGGAATGCCAATGGTTATAAGTATGTTGGTGATGGCATTATATAATGTCGTGGATACATATTTTGTATCTGGTTTGGGAAAACAAGCAGTTGCTGCTGTATCCGTTGCATTTCCTATTTCATTAATATTTTCCGGAATAGGTTTAACTTTTGGTGCGGGAGCAGGTTCATATATTTCTCGTTTGTTAGGAGGAAAAAATAAGAAAGAAGCAGATACTGTCGCAACAGTGTCAATGTTTTCAAGTGCTGTTATCGGTTTGACAGTAGGAGTGCTTTTATTTCTGTTCTTAACTGAAGTTCTAAAATTCATGGGTGCTATTCCTTCGATTATGGATATGGCAAAGATATATGCTGGTATATTTATCGCAAGTGCAATATTTAGCACAATAAATGTAACTTCAGGAAATATAGCAGTATCACAAGGAGCGGCTAAAGTTTCTTTGAAAGCAATGATTGTAGGCTCCGTACTTAATATGATTTTAGATCCAGTTTTTATTTATAAGTTTGATTTAGGTGTAAAAGGAGCTGCTATTGCAACTTTAATTTCCCAATTGGTAACAGGTTTAATGTATCTGTTTTATTTCAAAGGAGGGAAAAGTTTTCTTGAAATAAGACTAATTAATTTTAAGCCTACATCCGGTATCTATAAAGAAATTCTAAAAGTAGGAATTTCTATGTTTCTACTACAGGTGTTTTCAAGTATATCTATCAGTAAAATATCTTCGTCTGCATCATTATATGGAGAAGAAGCAATTGCGGCTATGGGAATAGTTCTCAGAATTGTTACATTAGGAACAAATGTAGTATTTGGATATATGAAAGGATTACAACCGTTAGCAGGTTTTAATTACGGAGCGAAAAATTATACAAGATTAGATGAGGCAATTAAATGCTGTATAAAATGGACTAACATTTTTTGTGTAGCTTGGACTGCTATTATTTATATTTTTGCACCAAGTATATTATCAATATTCGGAACTGGTGATGATGTTCTAAAAATTGCGGTTCCTGCATTAAGGGCAGGTGTAATAATGTTTGTTACATTTGGATTTCAATTTACTTACTCTACATTGTATCTTTCAATGGGCAAAGCCCTTGAGGGAGGCTTTTTGAATATTTGTAGACAAGGAATCGTATTTATTCCTATAATTCTGGTTTTGCCCCAGTTTATCGGATTAAACGGTGTTATATACGCTCAAGCCGTTTCGGATTTCATAACAACGCTTATAACAATACCATTTGCCATAAGTGTGCATAGAACGATAAGTAGAAAAAAGAATTCTGAAAAAGTAGGAGTGATTTAATGCGTATTTTTAAAGGTGAGGTAAAAGAAAAATGGATTAAATAGTGGAGGTAATTACTATGTGTTATGTAGGGTCGGTTATTCATATAGAAAAAAACAATAGCCCTTTTTGATACTGGTAATTATCATAAACAATCAAATTTAAAATATAGAGAAAGAGAAAGTTTCTTTCATTTCAGAGGACTTATTATGCCTATGTGCAGAAGTCCTCCTTTTTTTGTCTAAAAACGCAGACAAAAAGAAATGGAGGAAATAAAATGCCAAAAGAATATTACCTTTATGTAAACGGGCAAAAGGTTAAAGTCAGCGAGCAGATATATAAAGTCTACTGGCGAGAAAAAGAACACGAAAAGTATTTAGAGCAGGTGGACAAGAAAAACCACTTGCTCTTTTTTTCTTCAATGGATCATGATGGACATTTTGTAGATAATATTGTTGATGAAAGTGTTGATGTAGAAAAGATTGTTGAAACACAGATGATGATTGAAGCAGTCAGAAGTGCTATATCAAGACTTAATGCAGAAGAAAGAGATATTATCGAAAGACTGTATTTCAATGATGAAACGGTTCGTTCAGTGGCAAAGCTCAAAAGTATTACACATCCGGCTTTAATCAAAAGAAGAAACAAAATTCTTGAAAAGTTGAAAAAATTTATCGAAGAACTTTAAAACTTTGGTAACCAAAGGGGTCAAATTTTCCTTATGTAAAGTGAAGGGGAGTTTGACCTCCTTTACTTTCTTGAGTAAGAGATGTGCCTGCTTATGGCAAATAGGAAAATGTAAAGAAAACAATCCCTTTCAAATATTGCTCTTTGACAACTGAATAGACCAAGGTAGGACTTTATCTACTTGTGGAGAATTATGACTTACGCCATGACCTTTCTGCTGAAAGAAATTTTGGTTTTATGAATACTGATAAATCAAGGAAACAAGAAAGCGAGCGATAAATAAGAATACATAAAAACAGATGTGGCAATCTGTTCGTTGAAACAAGTAGTGATAATGATACTTCAATAGTTTAAGCCGGCTCGTCTGGAATAAGAGGCGGAGGTGAGATTCCTATGTTGCTGCCAAGCACCTACCAATGTCAAAAAACTTATATTCGATTAAATGCGAGGTTATGATCATGAAAAATGAAAACAAGAAAAATGAAGATAAAAAGCAAATAGAGAAAAATTATGAGAAGAAGATAACCTACTCAAGCAGCAAGAGCGAAAAGCTTGATTTGCTGGATATTATTGAAATGCACCTTTTAAGGTCGGTCATAAAACTATAGGGCTGACATAAAAATCCAGGTGCGGTACAATATAAGCGGTAGAAGCAATCTTCCTAAATGACTATTTGCCAAAATAAAATTTTAGGAGGGTTCTTATGAACAATAATATCGCTTGTATGTATCTTCGTCTTTCAAGAGAAGACGGGGATATTTCAGAAAGTAATTCTATTTCAAATCAAAGACAAATCATCAAGTCTTACGCTAAGGAAAACGGCATTACCATATCTAATGAATATGTAGATGACGGCTTTAGCGGTTCTAATTTTGACAGACCGAACTTCAAGAATATGATTGAAGACTTAAACGCAGGTAAGTTTAAGATAATTATCGTAAAAGACTTATCCCGTTTCGGTAGAGATTATATCGAGTCCGGCAAATACTTACAAAAGATATTTCCCGAAAAAGGTGTACGCTTTATTTCCGTAAATGATAATTACGACAGCGACAACGCTGATGTGAGCGATACCCACCTGATACTTCCTATTAGAAATTTTATCAACGACAGTTACTGCCGTGATATTTCTATGAAAGTAAAATCATCTAAGGAGGTCAAAAGGAAAAACGGAGAATTTATCGGCTCTTTCGCTCCATTCGGTTATAAGAAAGACAGTAAGAATAAGCATAAGCTTGTGGTTGACACGGAGGTTTCTCATATTGTCAGCCGTATTTTTGATATGAAAATTGAGGGATATTCCTCAAAAGCAATCGCTGATTTTCTAAACAGCATAGGTACGGTTACACCGTCCAGGCACAAGGAGAATAAAGGCGATAACTTTAACACGGGCTTTATCGTAAAAGATGCCAAGTGGGATGCTAAGATGGTCAACAGGGTCATCACCAATAAGGTATATATTGGCGTTTTAGAACAAGGCAAGACGGCAAAGCTCAATTACAAATCCAAAAGAGAAGTCGATGTAGCAAAGGATGACTGGATCATAATAGAAAATGCTCACGAAAGCATTGTTTCCAAATCCGTATTTGCACTGGCAAATAAAATGCTGCTTCGAGATGTAAAAGCTTCAAAAGAAAATCCGAGTATTCTGTCTGGAATGCTTTACTGTAAAGATTGCGGCAGCCCGATGATTAGACGAAAGGTCAAGTCAAAAGACGGCTACAACATCTTTTATATATGCTCCGAATATAACATCAAGGGCGAATGCACAAGGCATAGCGTTAAAGAAGATTATGTAATAGGTGCTACCATTCATGCTCTTAATGATTATCTTTCAAAATATAATGAGCTTCTTAAAAAGGTAAGTAAGATTGATATTTCTAAGCTCACAATCAAGGCTGATTTCGACTCCTTAAATGCGGAAAAGAAAAAGTATGAAAGGCTTAGAGGCTCTCTTTATATGGACCTGGAAGAAGAGCTTATTACCACAGAAGAGTTTGAGAGATTTAGAAAAAATTATCTTCTTAAGATTAGGGAGATTGAGAAACAGATTATTACAAAGCAAAAAACGATAGAAGAATTAAAAGAAAAAATTAAAGATAAGGGTAGTTTTGTTTCCGATATTATTCCTAATGTAGAAGAGGGTACGCTGAATAGATTATCCTTGGTGTCTTTCATTGACCGCATAGAGATTGGCGAAGATAACGCCATAAACTTTGTCTTTAATAATATGGATACAGTAAATCTAATGCAGGCAATTTTAGACAGTGAAAAATGCGAGTTTAAGGCTTCAGATGAAAATAAGGTGAAAGTATTTACCATAGGCAGAGCTTATGGCGAAGCCTTAGAAATGAATATGCCAAAACTTGCGGTGGGAGGTGTTTGCTAATGGCAAGGACTTCCAAAAGATACATTCAAAAGGCTGAGGATAGTACAGAAAAGGTATTTTATAAAGCAGGTATTTACACAAGACTGTCATCTGAAAGAAAAGAAGAATGGAGAGAGAAATCTTCTTCCATTGAAACACAGCTGCTTTGTTGTAAAGAATATGCCTTAAAAGAAAACATTAAGGTCTTAAACACATATACAGACTATGAATATAGTGGGACAAATTTTGAAAGACCACAGTTTCAGGAGATGATGCAAGATATTCGTGAAAGAAGAATTAATTGTATTATCATAAGGGACTTATCAAGACTTGGAAGAGAATATCTTGAGATGGGAAGACTCATAGACAAGGTATTTCCGTTCTTGGGAGTAAGGTTTATTTCTGTTAATGATAAGGTTGATACCGTTAAGGATTTAGACTCTAAGAAGTCATTTGAAGTAACTCTTAAGAATATCGTAAATGATATGTATGCTAAAGATATTTCGGTAAAAATAAAAACAAGTAAGCACAATAGGGCAAGAAATGGATATTTTATTGGTTCTGTTCCGCCATATGGGTATAAGGTAGTGAAATTAAAAGAGGGCCAGAAGTTAGAAGTTGATGAAAATGTTAGGTTCATTATTGAAGAAATGTTTCGATTAACACTTGAGGGGAAAAGCCAGTATGAGGTTGCAAAGCACTTTAATACAAAGGGTTATGCGACAGGAATGGTCTATTACAAAACAGGTAGAATTTATAGACAAGATGGCGATCCACAATGGAATAAAGCTACTATTTCCAAAATGCTTACTAACAGAGCGTACACAGGAACTTTAGTTCAGGGTGTTAAGCAGCAGAATCTTGCAAAAGGAATGAAGCAACAATTTGTAGATGAAAGTCAGTATATTGTTTATGAAAATGCTCATGAACCAATTATTTCAAAAGAGGACTTTGAAAAAGTGTTGCAAGGACGAGCAGATAGATTAAAGAATAATGCTTTTGGTGCAGAAATGCATAACTTTGAAAGAGATTATGAGAATAGATATAAGGGATTGATTTTCAATAATGCAACAGGCAAGGAGCTTTATCGAAGAACCAGAATTTATGGGATAAACCATGATAGGCTTTACTACTCTTTTCAAAACGATACTTTTACAGGCAAGATAGATAACGAAGTAAGAGTATTTATTATGGAAAGAGACCTTGATAAAGCAATGTCTGAAAAGGTAGCGGAGTTTATCACTAAGGCTACAAGTAAGGCAAAGCTAATAGAAAGAGTGTCTACAAGGTTTTCTGAAAGCATAGGTAAGCTAAACGAAGATATTTCAAAGCTTAAAACAAAGACTCAAAAAGAAGAGCTATTAATTCAAAAAGCTTATGAAGAGTATAGCTTAGGCAAGATTGATAGAGAAGTATATAGCCTTAAAAGAGAGATTGCTCTTAGCCATATTGCAACAATCAATAATGAAGTTATTTCGATTGAAAAGGTTGTAAAAGACCTTGAAAGAGATAAGAGAATATCTATTAAGTGGATTAAGGATGTATTTTCAGCAAAAAAAGATGAAAAATTACCAGCTGATTTAATTCATAGCTTAGTAGAGAAGATAATTGTCCATGGCAATCATAACTTTGAAATAATCTTTAAATTTAGTATGGATAGTTTGATGGGAGGTGTGAAAGATGAGTAAAATTGCACTTTATATCAGATTATCTGTAGAAGATCAGATGAAGAAAGATGAGAGCGAAAGTATCATCAATCAAAGGTATTTCCTGAATGATTTTCTTGATAGAAATGATGAATTTAAAAGTTTCCAAAGAAAAGAATATATTGATGACGGATACACAGGAACAAATGAGAAAAGACCATCTTTTCAAAGAATGCTTGAAGAAGTTAAGAATGGTAAAATCAATGCCATAATTGTAAAAGACTTATCGAGATTTATGAGGGATTATATTTCGCTTGGTGATTATCTGGAGAATATATTCCCTTTCCTTGGTATTAGGTTTATTGCTATTAATGATGGCTATGATAGTGCTAAGGAAAAAGGAAATGGAACAGACCTTGATATTCAGTTTAAAGGTTTGCTATATGACTTCTATACAAAAGATATTTCACAGAAAGTAAAGACAGTTACTACTGAACTTAAGAAGCAAGGAAAGTTTCTTGCTTGGAGTCCACCATTTGGTTATATGAAAGATCCGGATGATAAGCACAACATCATTATCGATGAAAAGACAGCTTGGATTGTGAGGAAGGTATATGACTTAGCACTTACAGGACTTGCATCAAGAAAGATTGCAGCAGTTATGAATGAAGAGAATATACCAACACCAAACGAGCGTAAAAAAGAACTTACCAGTATGGATTACGAATATAACATAGTGTCATCAGATACAAGAGATGCACCAACATGGACAAATGGTACAGTGGTAGATATTTTATCCAATGAAAATTACACAGGCACTTATGTCTTCAATATGCAAGAAAAGTCGTTATTGACTCCTGGTAGTTTTAAATTTAATCCTAAAGAAGAATGGGGTAGAGTTTATAATCATCATGAAGCTATTATCTCAAGAGAAGAGTTTGATAAGGTTCAAGAAATTAAAGAGAAGAATAGCTTCTTAAAAGGAAAGAATACCGATTATCCTTGGAGGACAAAATCGCCATTACAAGGATTTGCAAGATGTCCTACTTGTAACCATATTCTTGGACTTACTCAATCAAAGTTTAAGCGATCAGATGGAAGTATGAGAATACACAAGTATTTTCATTGTAGGATTTGCAAGTGTAATAATGTAGAACATAAAAACTCGAGAGTTGATAAATTAGAGGAACAGGTGCTTTCGCTTATTAAAGAGAAATATGGTGAAGCAGAAGTAAAGCCCAAAGAAAAAATAAGCATTAAAGACTTAGAGAAGAAGATAGAAAATCTTCAGGCAAAGAAGATGTCTGATTTTGAAAAATATAAACTTGGTAAAATGACGAAAGTTAAGTTTGTAGAAAGCAAAAACCAGATAGACAAGGAAATTGACAGACTGGAAGAAAAGATAAAACTATCTTCTAACGAAACAGAAGTAGTAACAGATAATGAGCTTACACGAGAACTTATGGAAAAGTATGTTGAGTCAGTTATCTGTGAAGGTAGTATAGTTCAAAAAATCATATGGAAATAGACACAAGAGGGAGTGAGAAATCACTCTCTTTTTGCTGTATAAAAATAGACAATAAATTTTGTGTCAGTCGCTTGACACGAGAGGGATCTGGTTCGCTACTTTTAAAGGCGGAAAAAATACTTGGTAGAGATAAGATTCGTAATGGTTTTTATGGACAGGAAATCAATATTACAACCTACAACCTTTGTCGTATCAATATGTTTTTACACGATATTGGATTTGATAAATTTAATATTGCTTGCGAAGATACCCTTATCGCTCCGGCACATTGGGATGATGAACCTTTTGAACTTATCGTTTCAAATCCGCCATATTCCATTAAGTGGGCTGGTGATAATAATCCATTACTTATCAATGATCCTCGTTTTTCTCCTGCAGGTGTTCTTGCACCAAAGAGCAAGGCTGACCTTGCCTTTATTATGCATAGTCTTTCATGGCTTGCAAGTAACGGAACAGCTGCGATTGTATGTTTCCCCGGTATTATGTACCGTGGTGGCGCTGAAAAGAAAATACGAAAATATCTGATTGATAACAACTTTGTTGACTGCATTATTCAGTTGCCACCTAATCTTTTCTTTGGAACTTCAATTGCAACTTGTATTATGGTAATGAAAAAGAACAAGGCAGATAATAAAACGCTGTTTATCGATGCGAGCAACGAGTGCGTAAAAGTTACCAATAACAATAAGCTGACTCAAGACAATATGGATAAGATTGTGGAATGCTTTGCAAATCGCAGTGAAATAGCCCACTTCTCACATCTTGCAACCTACGATGAGATTTCTGAAAATGACTACAACCTTTCTGTATCAACTTATGTAGAAGCAGAGGACACAAGAGAAAAGATTGATATCGTTAAGCTCAATGCAGAAATCAAAGAAATTGTCGCTCGTGAGCAGGTGCTTCGTGATGAGATTGCGAAGATTATCGCAGAAATCGAGGTGCAGTGATGGAAAATGATTTTAATTTTTTAGTATATCAAACCGCTGAAGAAAATGTTTCAGTCAATGCGCTTGTGAAAGCCGAAACAATTTGGCTTACTCAAAAAGCAATGGCTGAATTGTTTGATGTCGATAAATCCTCCATAAGCAGGCACTTGAAAAATATTTTCAATGAGGGTGAGCTTGATGAAAAAGTGGTTGTTGCAAAAATTGCAACAACCACTCAACACGGAGCTATCGAGGGAAAAACGCAAAGCAAAGAAACACAATTTTATAACCTCGATGCAATCATATCTGTTGGTTACAGAGTAAATTCCAAACGGGCAACAAGTTTCAGAATCTGGGCTACCAGTGTTTTGAAGGAATATATGATAAAAGGCTTTGCTATGGATGATGAACGCTTGAAGCAGGGCAAAACAGCCTTTGGGAAAGACTACTTCCGTGAACTTTTGGAAAGAGTTCGTTCAATCCGTGCGAGCGAAAGACGAATCTGGCAGCAAATCACAGACATCTTTGCGGAATGTAGCATTGACTATGATAAAAATGCACAGATTACCCATGATTTTTATGCTATGGTGCAAAACAAGTTCCATTTTGCAATTACAGGGCAGACTGCGGCAGAAATTGTCTATACTTATGCTGACAGAACCAAAGAAAATATGGGGCTTACTACTTGGAAAAATGCTCCGGACGGACGCATTTTGAAATCAGATGTGGTTGTTGCGAAAAACTATCTGGAAGAAAAACAAATTCGTCAACTGGAGCGTGCCGTAACAGGCTATTTTGACTATATTGAAGATTTGATTGAGCGAGAAAATACCTTTACTATGGAGGAGTTTACCGCCAGCGTGAACGAATTTCTGGCGTTTCGCCGATATGATATTCTGCGGGATAAGGGGAAAATCTCCGGTAGAATGGCAAAAGATAAAGCGTCGGCTGAATATGAAGAATTTAACAAAACACAGAAAATCACCTCTGATTTTGATAAGGCGGTCAATCGAATGTTGAAAGCAGGTGAGCAAAATGAATAAATTACAGGAATTGATTGAAACATTGTGTCCTGATGGGGTGGAGTATAAAAAGTTAAAAGAAGTTTGTAGATTCCAAAATGGTTTTAGTTTCAAGAGTTCTAAATTTACTAATGAGGGCAAACCGATATTAAGAATTACTAATATTCAAGATAATTCAATAAGTGGAGAATTTGTTTGTTTTTCTAAAGATGATTATAAGGAAAATCTTGAGTCATATTTAGTTTCTCCAGGGGATACAGTTGTAGCAATGTCTGGAGCAACAACAGGTAAAATTGGTTATAATTATTCTGATAAATATTATTATTTAAATCAACGAGTAGGTTTGTTTGTTCCAAACGAATCATGGCTAATGAAAAGATATTTGTTTCATTGGTTATCTTCGCAGACACAAAATATTTATAACGTTTCTTCGGGAAGTGGAGCTCAACCTAATTTGAGTTCAGTAAAAATGATGGAATTTGTTATTCCTGTACCTCCGTTGGAGGTACAACGTGAAATAGTCCGTATATTGGACTCTTTCACGTTACTTACAGCAGAGCTTACAGCAGAGCTTACAGCAGAGCTTACAGCAGAGCTTACAGCTCGTAAGAAACAGTATGACTATTATAGAGATGAATTATTAAAACCTAAAGCTAATATACCTATGGTAAAGCTTAAAGAAATTGCCACTTCTATTTATAGGGGTGCAGGAATAAAAAGAGACCAAGTAACTGAAGAAGGTATCCCTTGTGTCAGATATGGGGAAATATACACTACATACAATACATGGTTTGGTGAGTGTGTTTCTCATACAAAAGAAGAATATGTTCCTAGTCCTAAATACTTTGAACATGGAGATATTCTCTTTGCAATAACTGGTGAAAGTGTTGAAGATATTGCAAAATCTATTGCTTATGTAGGACATGATAAATGCCTTGCGGGTGGGGATATTGTTGTAATGAAACACGAACAAAACCCTCGTTATCTTGCTCATGTTCTTAATACCTCTATGGCAAGAGAACAAAAGAGTAAGGGTAAGGTTAAAAGTAAGGTGGTACATTCAAATGTTCCGTCAATCGAGCAAATTGAAATACCACTGCCACCATTAGATGTTCAAAAGCGTTATGCAGAAGTTCTGGATAACTTCGAAAAGATATGTAACGACTTGAATATTGGGCTGCCTGCTGAAATAGAAGCAAGGCAAAAACAATATGAATTTTATCGCAATTTACTATTGACATTTGCTGAAACCGGCAACATAATCGCACAGACAGACAGACAGACAGACAGACAGACAGACAGACAGACAGACAGACAGACAGACAGAACATAATTAGGCTTATTCAGTATGTGTTTGGCTATGCACCTGTTAAGCTTGGTGAAATTGCAACTATAGTACGAGGTGGTAATTTCCAAAAGAAGGACTTTATAGAAAACGGTAGACCTTGCATTCATTATGGTCAGATGTATACTCATTTTGGTATTGCTGCTGATAAGACTTTGACTTTTGTGAATGAAGAAGTATTTGCAAAATCAAAAATTGCTAAGTCGGGTGATATTGTTATGGCTGTTACAAGCGAGAATGTTGAAGATGTTTGTTCTTGTACAGCATGGATTGGTGATGAAGATATTGCCATCAGTGGTCACACTGCTATTATCAGTCATAATCAGAATCCAAAGTTCCTATCATACTACTTCCACAGTGTGATGTTCTTCAATCAAAAAAAGAAACTTGCACATGGAACTAAGGTTATAGAAGTTACTCCGAGTAAGTTAGGTGACATTGTGATTATGCTACCCACTATAGAGAAGCAAAATAGAATGGTTTCAATACTTGATAGGTTTGATTCCCTATGCAACAGCATTTCAGAAGGATTACCTGCTGAAATAGAAGCAAGGCAAAAACAATATGAATTTTATAGAGATAAGCTGCTTTCTTTTAAACAGTTATAATCTTTTAAGGAGGTGTATGTATGTCATATTTCAATATCGTGGCAGCTACAAGTGAAAATACAGTTGTTACTGAATACGAGCCTCTAAAGGCACGTTCTAACAGTTATCAGTCAGAAGCTGAACTTGAAAAAGAGTTTATTCGTATGCTGACAGAACAAGGATACGAGTATCTTTCTATACAAGCAGAAAAAGATTTGACCACCAACCTTCGTAATCAGCTTGAAAGGTTGAATGCTTACCAGTTTTCTGAAACTGAATGGGATAGGTTCTTCAAGAATTCTATCGCCAATCAGAATGAAGGCATTGTGGAAAAGACTAGAAAAATTCAAGAGGATAATGTTCAGGTTCTAAAAAGAGATGATGGCAGTACCAAAAACATCACACTTATTGATAAGAAAAATATTCACAATAACTTTTTGCAGGTAATCAATCAGTACGTTACCAGTAAGGCTGACGGTGCAAATCACGACAACAGGTATGATGTTACAATTCTCGTAAATGGGTTTCCTATTGTGCATATTGAATTAAAACGCAGAGGAGTGGCTATTCGTGAGGCCTTCAACCAAATAGGTAGATATCAGCGTGATTCTTTTTGGGCAGGAAGTGGTCTGTTTGAATATACGCAGATTTTTGTTATCTCAAATGGAACTAACACAAAGTACTATTCTAACAGTACCCGTTTCAATGCTATAAAGGATGTAAATGCTGTATCTACCGCAAAGAAAGGCAAAACAAGCAACAGTTTTGAATTTACATCCTTCTGGGCGGATGCAAACAATCGTGTTATTCCTGATTTGATCGACTTCACAAGAACATTCTTTGCAAAACATACGATTCTTAATATAATCACCAAGTATTGTATTTTCACTTCTGAAAATATGCTGATGGTCATGAGACCATATCAGATTACTGCAACTGAGCGTATTCTGAATCGTATTGAAATAGCTAATAACTATAAAAAATATGGTGATGTTGCTGGAGGCGGTTATATCTGGCATACAACAGGATCGGGTAAGACACTTACATCATTCAAAACTGCAAGACAAGCTTCATTGCTCCCTTACATTGATAAGGTACTCTTTGTAGTTGACCGTAAGGACTTGGACTACCAGACAATGAAAGAATATGACCGTTTTGAAAAAGGTGCAGCTAACAGTAATACCTCTACTGCCATTCTTAAAAAGCAGTTGGAGGACACCAATGCTCACATTATCATCACTACGATTCAGAAGCTTGCAACATTCATTAAGAAGAATAAAGATCACAAAGTTTACAACAAGCACATTGTAATCATCTTTGACGAATGCCATAGAAGTCAGTTCGGTGATATGCACGCCGCTATTGTAAAAAGTTTTAAGAAATATCATTTATTCGGTTTCACAGGAACACCAATCTTTCCTGCAAATACAGCAAGTTCCCGTAAGACTCAGTTTTTTACTACAGAGCAGACTTTTGGTGACCAGTTGCATACATATACTATTGTTGATGCCATCAATGATAAGAATGTACTTCCATTCAGAGTGGACTATGTTAAGACAATGGGTATGGATGAAGATATCGATGATGAACAGGTATGGGATATTGCTCGTGAAAAGGCTATGATGGCTCCTGAACGTATCAAGCTTGTGACGGAATATATTCTTAACAACTTTGATAGGAAAACCTATCGTGGTGATAAAACATATATTTACAACACCCTTACCAATATTTCAGAAGTTGCATCTGGCAAAAATGGTGCTGTAGAAGAAATCAAACAGAAACAGCGTGTAAGTGGATTTAACTCAATCTTTGCAGTTAGCTCTGTTCCTATGGCAAAGTTATATTATCAGGAATTTAAAAAGCAGATGGAGAATGATCCCACGAAGAAACTTCGTATCGCAACCATCTATAGTTATGGTGCTAACGAAGCAGAATATGATGAAGGTACAAGTGGTATTCTTGATGAGGAAAATTCAGAAGATACATCAGCACTTGACCAGTCATCAAGAGATTTTCTTGAAATGGCAATCAAAGATTATAACGAGATGTTCCATACAAACTATTCGACAGACTCTGACAAGTTCCAAAATTATTATAAAGATGTATCTCTTCGTATGAAGAACAAGGAACTTGATTTACTTATTGTTGTAAATATGTTCTTAACAGGTTTTGATGCCACTACATTAAATACACTGTGGGTAGATAAGAACCTCAAGATGCATGGACTTATTCAGGCATTTTCAAGAACAAACCGAATTCTTAATTCCATTAAGACTTTCGGTAATATTGTATGCTTTAGAAACCTTCAGAAACGAGTAGATGCTGCTATTTCCCTTTTCGGTGATAAGAATGCAGGAGGTATCGTTCTGATGAAGGGTTTCAAAGATTACTACTATGGTTATGAAGGTATTGATGGAAAGCAGTATCCAGGATATATGGATATGATGGATAACTTAACTTCCAAATTCCCACTTTCAGAGTCACAGATTATAGGTGAACAGAACCAGAAGGACTTCATCTCGTTATTTGGTGCAATTCTACGCATGAGAAATCTATTGTCTGCATTTGATGAATTTGAAGGGCGAGAGATGATTTCTGAACGTGATTTACAGGATTATCTTGGCAGGTATCAAGATTTGCGTGATGAATGGAATAAAAGACGTAAGTCTGGTGAAAGCACAGATATTATAGATGATATTGTCTTTGAAGTTGAACTTATCAAGCAGATAGAAATCAATATCGACTATATCCTTATGCTTGTTAAGAAGTATCATGACAACCATTGTGAAGATAAAGAATTGCTTGTTACAATCAAAAAGGCTATTGATGCCAGTCCAGAACTTCGTAGTAAGAAAGCACTTATTGAAACCTTTATTTCTGGTATCAATGATGTTGAGGATGTTATGACCGAATGGCATAATTATGTGGCTGAAAAACGAGAAGAGGAACTTGTTCAGATTATTAAGGAAGAAAAACTTAAAGAGTCTGAAACAAGGAAGTTCATTGAGAATGCCTTTTGTGATGGTGAAATCAAAACAACAGGTACGGATATAGATAGACTTATGCCTCCTATATCTCGTTTCGGAGGTGGCAACAGAACTACTAAGAAGCAAGGTGTCATTGAAAAGTTTAAATCATTCTTTGAGAAATTCTTTGGTGTTGGTGGTTCATTTACCGCAGATACACCTAAGGTTTTGAACTATGCTGATTCCTCTTCAAAGCAAGCCTTAATGATGGTAGCTGAAGATACTGTAACTATTGATTAATCGTGATTAAAACC